>CASFRF010000011.1 GCA_949297015.1 uncultured bacterium | reverse complement strand
CATCCCCTCCGCCAGACCGACGGCCAGCGCTCCGTTGAAGACGTCGCCCGCGGCGGTGGTGTCCACCGGTTCCACCCGGAAGGCCGGGATCAGTTGCCCGTTCCCGGCCGGGAAGCAGTAGGCGCCGCGCGAACCCAGGGTGATGACCGCCGTTGCCGCGCCCCGGTCGCAGAGTCGGGCGGCGGCCCGGCGGAGGGCGTCTTCGTTGTCGAGCCGGATCCCGGTCAGCAGTTCCGCTTCGGTCTGGTTGGGGGTGATGACCGAGAGCAGGGGGTAGAGTTCGGCCGGGAGCTCCGTGGCCGGGGCCGGATTCAGAATCACCTTCCGGCCGCCCGCCGCGGCCAGCCGGGCGGCGGCCAGCAGCGTCGGAATGGGGATTTCCAGCTGCAGCAGCAGCGCATCGGCCTGTTCGATCCGGTGGCGGGCCGGCTCCAGATCGTCCGGCGTCAAAGCGGCGTTGGCTCCCGGCGCCACCGCGATGCAGTTCTCGCCCCGGGCGTCGACCATGATCAGCGCCACGCCGGACGCGTGTTCCGGATCGGTCAGCAGAAAACCGGTGTCGATCTGCTCCTGCTGGAAACGGGTCCGGGCTTCGCGTCCGAACGGGTCGTCCCCGACTTTGGCGATCAGGGTCACGTCCCCGCCCATCCGGGCGGCCGCGACCGCCTGATTGGCGCCTTTGCCGCCGGGATGCGTCTGAAAATTGCCGCCGAGCACGGTCTCCCCCGGTGCCGGAATCCGTTCTCCAGTGACGACCATATCGGTGTTGACACTGCCGACCACGACAATTTTCTTCATGGTTTTTTCCTCCGTTGACGCTTCCCGGTTCCGGGGAGAATATACACGACTCCGGCATGATTGCAACAACGAGGCCGGAAAGTTGGCGTTCCCGCCGTCCGGCGCTATATTGTCCGAAAGAGAGACAACCCTGCGGGAGGTGAATCGTGAAGACGTTGGCGTATCAGGTGTATCATGATCGGGTGCTGGGAGCCTGGCTGGGCAAGAGCATCGGCGGCGCGCTGGGTGCCGAAGTCGAAAATCACAAACACTACGGGACCCTGCGTCGCGACGAGCTCTGGCCGCGCGAACTGCCCCCGAACGACGATCTGGATATTCAGCTGGTCTGGCTTGAGCTGATGCAGGAGCGCGGGATGTACTTCACCCAGCGGGATCTGGTCGCCTACTGGCAGGAGCGCTGCTGGTACAACTTCTGCGAGTACGGATTTTTCCTCTACAATGTTCAGCGGGGCATTGCGCCGCCGTGGTCCGGAAGCTGGAACAACGAGTTTTTCCGGGAATCGGAGGGGTGTCCCATCCGCAGCGACATCTGGGGGCTGGTGGCTCCGGGAAATCCGGCGTTGGCCGCGGAGCTGGCCCGGCAGGACGGCCAGCTCGACCACGCCGGTCTGGCCGTCGAGGCCGAACAGTTCTATGCGGCAATGACCGCCCGGGCGGTGCCCGGGGCCACCCGCGAAGAGCTGTTGACGGCCGGTTTTTCGGTGCTGCCTGCCGGGTCCCGGATTCCCGAGGTGGTGCACCATGTCCGCGACATTTCCACGACCGTGCCCGGATTGGAAGCGGCGTGGCGCGCGGTGCTGCGTCGCTACGGCGACCGGGATTCGACCAAGGCCGTGACCAATCTGGCCTTGATGATGCTGGCCTGGGAGCGGGCGGGGGATGACTTCTCCGAGGCGATGCGGTTGTGCGTCAATTTCGGCTGGGACACGGATTGTACCGCGGCGACTTTGGGCGGACTGCTCGGCGCCTGGCGCGGAACGGCGGTGATTCCCCGCGACTGGCGCGGGCGACTGGGCGAATCGATCAACTGCGCGCTGCGGATCGATCACCGTTACGCCCGGCTCGACGAGCTGGCCGAGGAGACGGCGAGACTGGGCGTGGAAATGTCCCGGAGCCGCAATCCCGAGGTGGTGTTCTCCGGGGCTCCCGACGTGGTGGTGCGGCCGCAGCCGGAGCCGGAACCGGAGCTGAGCATCCACTATGATACGGAGCCGGTGCTGTACGCCGGACGGGCCACCACCGTTTCGCTGCAGTGCCGGAATCCGTGGCCGCATCCGCTCCGGGGGCGGTTGACGCTGCAGCCGGCTCCGGAGACCAGGATCAGCCCGGAGGAGCTGGAGCTGACCCTCCCGCCGGGGGTTACGACCCTGCCGCTGACCATTCAACTGCGTCCGGGCGCGCGGCTGCTGCCCGACCGGAATCTTTTCCGCGCCGTGCTGACGTTGCCCGGCCGGGAGGATACCGAGCTGGTGTTCGGACTCGGCGGAGCCCGGCAGTGGCTGCTGTACGGCCCCTACTGGGATATGTGGGATCGTTCGCGGTACGCCGAATGTCCCTACCGGGGGCCGGGGCGCAACACCATGCCCTGCAAGGCGGGTTGTCCGGCCGACGGCTGCAACCACTATGTGGAGCTGAACCGGCCCTATCTGGATGAAGCGGCGCTGGTGGAAGGGCGGGCGCTTCCGGAGTCGCCCTGGCATCTGGAGTCCGGGCGGGACCTGCTGGCCGGCGCCGACTTCGGCGGCTGGTTCGGTCCGGCGGTCTACTATCTGGTCCGGACCATCTGCGGACGGCCCGGGGAGAAGTTGCGGATCAACTTCGGCCGGGCCGGACAGTTGCGGGCCTGGCTGGACGGCCGGCTGCTGGTCGACTCTCCGGAAATTCATACCTGGTCGCTGATGGATCGCGATACCGTTCCGGTTACGCTCAACGGGAAGCCGCAGCGGCTGGTGGTCAAGCTGGCGGGCTTCGGCGACCGGCCCGAACTGTCGGTCAATTTTCTGCGGGATGAAAGCGGGGTCGGGCGGCCCGGCATCTCTTATCTGGCCGATGATCTGGTCGAGGTGATTCCGGAGCAGGGGGCGTACTGAGGTCTGTCGGGACGGAGGCTTTTTTCCGTGCCGCGCCTTGTCTTTTTCCGAAAAGCGGTGTATAGTTTCCGGGCGGCGGGGCAGGGCCCCGCCGCCGGAGTGGATCACTACGAGGAGAGCGGAGAAGATGTTGATCAGACAGTTGTCGTTGTTCGTCGAGAATCGTCCGGGGGCGTTGAACGCGGTCTGCCAGGTGCTGAAGAAAAACGGTTTGAATATCCGCACCCTGTCGCTGGCCGATACCCGGGAGTTCGGCATTCTGCGGCTGCTGATCAAGGATTACCGCAAGGCGGAACAGGTGTTGACCAAGGCCGGCTTCACCGTCCGTGAAACCGATGTTCTGGCGTTGCCGGTGCGGGATGTTCCGGGCGGTCTGGCGGAGTTGCTCGATGTCTTCGACGCCGCCGGAATCGACGTGGCTTACATGTACGCCTTCCCCTTCGGCTGTCGCGGTCAGGCGGTAATGGTGTTCCGGCTGGAGCAGCCCGAGCTTGCGGAAAAAGCGCTGCAGGCGGCCGGAGTTCCGGTGGTCTCCGACGCCGATCTTTTCGATTGATCCGGTCACCGGATTGAGGGATGCGGGGAAATGAGTGTCGGGCGGAAATTCGTCTGCTCCCTGTTGGGGCTGATGGGGCTCAATTTGCTGGTGCCGGTGCTGCTGGTGGCGACACGCGAGGTGGCATGGGTTCCGCTGGGCGCCCTGGTGGTGCTGGTGCTGCTGGCTGAGCTCTGGGTGCTGATCTATTTCCGGAAACGCTTTTTCGAG
>CASFRF010000010.1 GCA_949297015.1 uncultured bacterium | reverse complement strand
CGGCCGTCGGGTCCAGGTTTTCCAGCCGGGTCAGGTCGGCGGCCGCCTCGTCGGCGACGGCCGCCGGAGCGGCCCCGGGGCGTGCTCCCCCCAGGCCGGTGGCGATGATGAGCTGTTGCAATACCATGTCAGATCCCCTGGATTTAAACTCCGTGCAATGTAGTTCCAACTTCGCGGAAAAGCAAATTCCCGACGGTCCTTTCGCGAATAACCGGGTTTTTTTTCGGGGAAGGCTTGTTTTTTCCGGGAGATGGTGTATTATTCCATACATATTTGGATGTTTTTGCCGAAAAACCTTGAGCTCGAAGAGGTGCGAATGGAGATTCGAAAGGACTTGAAAGCCGTCGGCGATCAGGCCGGGTTGATGGTCAAGCTGTCGGTGATCGGTGGTTGCGCCGCCGGAATTCTGACGGTGGTCGTGCTGATCCTGGGGTGTATCAAGGATACGCTTGCCGGGTCGGATGTGTTCGCGTTGTCGGTGATCCCGTTCTCGTTGGCGCTGCTGTTCGCGTTGTCGGCGCTGATTTACGGCGTGATGAACCGCAGCGCCGCTCGCGAGGAAGAGGAGAAAATCCTGCTCGAAAAGCGCAAGGAGAACCATGCGTTCGAGGTCGAGGAGGATGTCCGGTTCACCGCCGGGCGCTCCTTTGCCAATTATCGGAAGTACGCGCCCTATGTGCTGGCGATTCTCGCGGCGCTGTTCACCGTGGGGGTGCTGCTGCTGTTCCGCAACCACTGGCGGGTCCGGCTGGAAACGCCGGTTCCCCTGAGCGCGGTGCACGCGGCCATGGTTTCCGGCTTTCTGATGTGCGTGGCGGTCTTTTCCGGCGCGTTCTTCGTCGGGCAGTCGCGGCAGCAGGCCTACCGCTGGCTGCGGCCGGTGGGGGGGTGGCTGATCGCCGGGTTCGGCGTGCTGCTCTGCGCCACCGTCAGCTCCATTTGCCAGCTTCAGGGTGTGCCGCAGTTCGACGGTTACGCGGCCCGCTGGATCTGGTGGATCTTCATGGTGCTGGGGTGCGAGTTCATCTTCAATTTCGTGGTCGAGTTCTATCGCCCGCGGACGCTTGAGGAACCGCGGCCGATCTTTGAAAGCCGGTTGCTGTCGTTCTTCACCGAGCCGGGCGGCGTGATGCGCAATCTGGCCGATTCGCTCGACTATCAGTTCGGATTCAAGGTCTCGGGGACTTGGCTCTACGGCTTTATCGAGCGCTCGGTGTTCCCGCTGCTGGTGATCTGGCTGCTGCTGCTCTGGCTGTTCACCGGGATCAACGAGGTCGGGCCGGGGCAGGTGGGCGTGCATGAGCGTTTCGGCCGGGTGGTCAAGCGCGAGCTGCTGCCGCCGGGCGTCTACTACACGCTGCCCTATCCCTTCGCCCGGATCAGCCGTTACTCCTGCGAGGAGATCAAGACCGTGACCATCGGCGAGCCCGATTCGACCAAGCCCGGCGAGGAGGTCGCGCACCAGAAGTCGCCGGTGATCCTCTGGACCAAACAGCACCTCGAGGGTGAGGCCGAGTTTGTGGTGGCGGTGGAACCGGAGACTTCGCAGGAGGCGGTGGACAGCAAGGCGGCTCCGATCTCCTTCCTGGGGCTGACCATGCCGGTGCAGTATCAGATCCGCCCCGAGGGTCTCTTCCGCTATGCCTATGAGAATCGCGATCCGGAGCTGATGCTCAAGCGGATCGGGCAGGAGGTGGCCACCGAGTACTTCGCCAGTTCCTCGATCTTCAAGATCATGAGCACCGGTCGCCGCGAAGCGGAAAACGCGATCCGGGAGCGGATCCAGGAGCATGCGGATCAGGTGGGGTTGGGAATCCAGGTGGTGGCGGTCAATATTCTGGACGCGCACCCGCCGGTGGAGAAGGTGGCGCCCGCGTTTCAGGAGGTGATCGGCGCGATGGAGACCATGCACTCCACCGTGCTCAAGGCGGAGGCCTATCAGATCAAGACCGCGGCCGAGTCCCAGTCGCAGGCGCAGCAGGTGGTGGCCGATGCCGAAAGCTACCGCTACCGGGTGACGCAGGTGGCGCAGGCCGAGCAGGCCCGCTTCCAGTCGCAACTGATCAGTTATCAGGCGTTCCCGGCGCTGTTCAAGCTCAATGTCTATTTGGACATGCTGTTGCGCGATGCCGGAGAGGTCCGCAAGTTTGTGTTGAGTTCCGGGCTGCAGAACGAGGTTTACGAGCTCAACTTCGAGGAAAAGGCGCGGTTCGATCTGATCGACGCGGATCTGAATACGTTGGTCAACAAGCAGTAGTGCGTGAATGAAATAGAAGGTTGCGAAGGAGGCATCAAGTTTATGGCGAGCAAAAGCATATTCACCCATTGGCCGACAATTCTGTTGGGAGTGTTGGTGGCGGCGATTCTGGTGGTGGCCATCGTCACCTATCAGGTCAATGAGACCGAAAGCGTGGTGGTCACCACGCTGGGGCGGGTCGAGCCGGAGAGCCCGGCCCCGGGGCTGCATCTGCGCTGGCCCTATCCGATTCAGCGGATCTACTCCTTCGACCGGCGGACCCGCTGCTTCAGCGGCAGCGTGGGCAAGCTCGAGGAGACGCAGACCGCCGACGGACAGAATATTCTGGTCGGGATCTTCGTCAACTACCGGATCGACGATCCGCAGCAGTTCTTCATCTCGCTGGAGAACATCGCCAAGGCGGAAAGCGAACTCAACACCTGGATGCGCGGAGCCAAGCTCGCCACCATCGGACGCTATGAGTTCAACCAGATCGTCAACACCGATCCGGCGAAGATGAAGCTCACTCAGATTCAGGACGAGATCCGGCAGGAGCTGGAGCAGAAGGCCGCGCCCTACGGTCTGACCATCGAACTGGTCGGGATCAACAGCATCAATGTTCCGACTTCGATCAGTGAAAAGGTGTTCGAGCGGATGAACGATGACCGCAAGCGGGTGGTGGCCGATTTCCTGGCTCGGGGCGAACAGCAGGCCAAGAGCATCCGGATCGAGGCGGACAGCAATCGGGCCAAGACCCTGGCCGACGCCGAGGCGAAGGCCAAGGAGATCCGGGCTCAGGGCGACGCCGAAGCCGCAAAATACTACGAGGTGTTCAGCAAGAATCCGGAACTGGCGATCTTCCTGCGCAAACTTGACGCCCTCAGCCAGATCATGAAGACCCGGACCACGCTGGTGGTCGACACCAATACCGCGCCGTTTGATTTGCTGCAGAAAAACGCCGAAATCCTGGGCACGAAATAATCGCGGAGGCGTAAGATGGCAAATCATGAAGAGGTGAAAAACACGGAGTTCGATCACTCCGGGCAATACGATTCCGGACTGAAGTCGCTGGTGCGCAGTCTGCGGGTGGCGTTTCTCTGTCTGGTGGTGATCATCGTCGGCATGGTGGCGTACTTCCTCACCTTCGGCGGTTATCTGGAAGTCAAGCCGCAGCAGTCGGTGCTGGTGCTGCGCTTCGGCAAATTTCTCCAGACCTACGACCGCGGCTGGTATTGGTTTCCGCCCTATCCGGTGACTTCGCTGGTCGAGGTCCCGACCAGCCCCCGGACCTTCAAACTGGCCTTCATGCCGGCGGGCGATGCCTTGAGTCAGCAGGGGGGCGGGCAGCCGTTGGAGCCGGGGCGGGACTCCTACTTGCTGACCGGTGACGCCAACATCATTCACACCAGCTGGAGCGCGAGTTACCGGATTTCCGACCCCACCGCGTATTATCTGACGCTGGCGACCCCGCCGGATCCCGGCGCCGAAGATACGCTCGAGCAGAGCGTCGAGGGAATCTCCGGCCGTACCGGTCCTCAGAGCTTGCTGAAGAATCTGCTGGCGCAGGCGGTGATTCAGGTCACCAGCCGGACCCGGGTGGATGACATCCTCTACGGGCAGAACAAGACCCGCTACACCGGTGAGGTGGAGCAGGCCTTCGTCAAGCTGCTGGGCGAGGCGAACTGCGGAGTGGAGCTGAACACGCTGACCCTCGATTACGCCGCACCGCCGCTGAAGACCAAGGCGGCTTTCGACGAAGTGTCGGCCGCGGGCAACACGCAGAGCTCTCTGATCAGTCAGGCCAAGGAGTACCAGGTCCGGACCGAGAACGAGATGCTGGCGCAGGCCGCCGATATTCTGGCGCAGGCCGAGACCTATCGCAAGCAGGTGGTTTCGGTGGTCAAGGCCGAGAGCATCTACTTTACCAGCATCAACGAACAGTACGCCAAGAGTCCGCGCACGGTGCTGACCGCCTTGTACAACAATGTGCTGGCCGAGGTGATGAGTGCGCAGGACGGCAAATATATCATGGGGACCAGTACCCCGGCGGCGCAGAAACAGGTCCGGATCAAGCTCAACCCGGAGCCTCCGCGCCCGGCGGTCAAATCAACTGCGGAGGACAAGTAAGCCATGACTGCTGAAGATACCAGAAAGCCCGCCGCCGCGTGCGGCTGCGGTCACGATCACGGCCCGGCGGGAACCGCCTGCTGCGGTCACGATCACGACCAGGCGGAGCCCGCCGGTCACGACCACGGAGCGACGGGAGCCGCCTGCTGCGGTCACGATCACGGCGGACGGGTGGCCTGTCCCTGCGGCCATGACGCCGTCGGGGGCGTCGGCCACGACCGGGCGATGGGCCGGCTGTCGTTCGCGCTGCTGGGCGGAATCCTGATTGTGAACTCCTTCCTGCTCGAGTGGTGGCTGCCCGCCTACGGCTTCGCCGCCACGCTGAGCGCGATTGTCGGCGCCTTTGTGCTGGCGTTTCCGATTGTGGTCACCGCGGTGCGCGACCTGATTCAGGGCAAGGTCTACATGAATGAACTTGTGGCGCTGGCCATTCTGGCGGCGCTGGCCCAGGGCAACTACCAGTCGGAACTGGGCAGCGGCAGCTTCCAGACCGCGGGGATCATCGCCTTCTTTCTGCTGATCACCATCATCATCGAGACCCGGACCGCCTCCGGCGCCCAGCGCTCGATCGAGGAGCTGATCAAACTGACCCCGAACGTGGCCCGGCGGCTGCGCGACGGGGTGGAGGAAGAGGTCAGCGTGACCGAGCTGGCGATCGGCGACCGGATCGTGGTCCGGCCCGGCGAGAATTTCCCGGTGGACGCCCGGATCGTCAAGGGCGAAAGCACGGTGAATCAGGCTTCGATCACCGGTGAATCGCTGCCGCTGGACAAGTCCGAGGGCGACGACGTCTTCGCCGGAACCCAGAACCTGACCGGCGCGGTGGAGCTGTCGGTGACCCGGGTGGGCGAGGACACCACGCTGGGCAAGGTCAAGGAGATGATTCTGGCGGCTGAAAGCAGCCGGACGCCGGTGGTGCGGATTATCGACCGTTACGCCGGATACTACACGCCCACCGTGTTGATGCTGGCGGTGGTGACTTGGTTCTTCACCCGCGATATGGACCGGGTGATCACGCTTCTGGTGATCGCCTGTCCCTGCGCGGTGGTGCTGGCCACCCCGACGGCGGTGGTGGCGGCGGTGGCCGCGGCGGCCCGGCTGGGCATTCTGATCAAGAACGTCAGCCACCTGGAGCTGGCGGCACGGCTGACCGCGTTTGTGTTTGACAAGACCGGAACGCTGACCGACGGCGTGTTGTCGGTGGTCAAGCTCAATCCGCTGGGCAGCGTGGCTCCGGCGGAGCTGCTGCGGATTGCCGCTTCGGCCGAGCAGTACAGCAACCATCCGACGGCGGTGGCGCTGCGGAAACTGGCGGCGGAGGCGGGCATCCAGCTGGCTCCGGCGCTGAATTCTCAGGAGGCGCACGGCAAAGGGGTGACCGCCGAGATCGAAGGGCAGGTGTGCCGGATCGGACGCGCCGCCTGGATGCACGAGCAGCAGGTGACGATGCCGGTGCACGAGGAGAGCGAGTCGGCCGGGATGAGCGTGGTCTATGTGGTGCGCGGCACGGAAGTGCTGGGCTGGATCGGGCTCAAGGACAAGCTGCGGCGTGAGGCGCCGGCGATGATCTCCGGTTTGCGGCGGCTGGGCATCCGGTTCTGCGCCATGGTCACCGGCGACCGCGAGTCGGTGGCCGAAACCGTGGCCCGGCAGCTCAATATCGACGAGTTCAAGGCCGATTGTCTGCCCGCCGGGAAGGTCGAATTTGTGGAGAAGATTCAGCAGAATTCGCTGGTGGCGGTGGTCGGTGACGGGGTGAACGACGCGCCGGCGCTGGCCGCGGGCGACCTCGGCATCGCGATGGGGGCGATCGGCAGCGACATCGCCATCAACAGCGCTTCGATCGCCTTGATGACCAACGATCTGCGGCGGATTCCGATGTTGGTCTACCTCTCCCGCAAGTCGCGCCTGGTGATCAATCAGAATCTGTTGTTCGGAATGGTGTTCGTGCTGGGCGGCATCGTGTTGTCGGTGTTCGGCTGGATGACTCCGGTGTGGGCGGCGGTGCTGCATGCGGGCAGCACGCTGGTGATCATCTTCAACAGCGCGCGGCTGGTCCGCACCGGCGAGGAGCTGACCCTGGAAGAGCAGGCCGGTGCGCTGCCGGCGGCCGGGGGGGTGAACTGATGGCTACGGAACGGGCGGTGGTCGTTTCAGCGGTCGGGCTGACCAAGGTGTTCCGCGATTTCTGGGGACGCCCCAAGGCGCGCGCGGTGAACGATCTGGATTTTGAGGTCCGCGAGGGCGAGGTGATCGGGCTGCTGGGGCCGAACGGCTCGGGCAAGTCGACCACGGTCAAAATGATTCTGGGGCTGCTGTATCCGACCGGCGGGGTGCTCTCGGTGCTGGGCAAATCGCCGCGGGCGGTGGAGACCAAGCGGGAGATCGGGTATCTGCCCGAGGACTCCTATTTGTACAAGTACCTGACCGCGGAGGAGACGCTGGACTTCTTCGGATCGCTGTTCAATCTGTCGGCGGCGGAACGCAAACTGCGGATCGGCCAGCTGCTGGACATGGTGGGGCTGGCGCACGCCCGGCGGCGCCGGGTCGGGGAGTTCTCCAAAGGCATGGCCCGGCGGATCGGACTGGCGCAGGCGATGATCAACGATCCCGCCATTCTGGTGCTGGACGAGCCGACCTCGGGGCTGGATCCGCTCGGCGCCCGGGAGGTCAAGGATCTGATTCTGACGCTGAAGCGGCGGGGCAAGACGGTGCTGATCACCAGCCACCTCTTGAGCGATATCGAAGACGTCTGCGACCGGGTGATGATCCTTTACGGCGGCAAGTTGCGCGCCGCGGGGACTTTGAACGAGCTGTTGACCGTCTCGGACGAGACGCGCATCACCATGCCGACGCTGCCGCCGGCGGCGATGAGCCGGCTGCTGGAGCTGCTGCGCCGGGATCTCTCGGATGAGCCGTTCACCGTGGATCATCCGCGCCGGACGCTCGAGGAGTTCTTCCTGGAGGTGATCGCCCAGGCCAAGGCCGAGGGCGTCGAAACCGCCGGCGTGGTCGGCGGCGGCCCGATCGCCAGCTATCTGGAGCAGGGCGACACCGGGAGCGCGGTGCTGGAATCGCTGCTGACCGAGGAGTCGGTTCCGGCTCCGAAGCGGGAGCCGGAACCGGCCGCGGAACCGGCCCCGGAGGTGGCTGCGGAAAAACTCGCGGCATTGACGGCCGATACGCCTGCGGCCCCCGCGGCGGCCGCCGCGGAGGCGAAACCGGCGCCGGAGGTCGCGGACGCGGCCGCACTGGAGGAGGCGAACCGACGGCTCCAGGACCTGCTGGACGGGCGCAAGTAGAAGATGAGAGCCTTTTTTGCCATCGTAAAACTGACCATCCGCAACGCGATCCGGTCGCACATCTTCCAGCTGCTGCTGGGGTTGCTGCTGATCTGCGTGTTCGCGATTCCCAACGTGGTGACGGCCGGGGACGGGTCGGCGGCGGAGTTCATCCGGATTTCGCTGCTGTACAGCTCTTCGGCGGTGGCCACGGTGCTGGCGCTCTCCTCGATCTGGCTCGGGTGCTATGTGATGAACAACGACATCGAGAGCTACCAGCTGCACATGGTGATCACCAAACCGGTGTCGCGGCCGAAAATCTGGCTGGCCAAGTGGTGCGGGGTGGTGCTGATCCATCTGGTGCTGCTGCTGTTCGCCGGGACGGTGATCTACGGAATCGTGCTGGCGCAGTTCTACCGGCGGGACTTCTCCCCGGAGGACCGCGCGCGGGTGGAGAACGAAGTGCTGGTGGGGCGGCGGGTCTTCTGGCCCGACCGGCCCGACATTGAAACGCTGGCCCGGGAGGCGCTGCGCGCCAAGGTGGCGCGGCTCGAGGCCGAGGGGCAGCGGGTCGACACCACGCCGCAGGCGCAGGAGAAAATGCTTTCCGACATGCGCAAGGAGATCCTTTCGGCTTGGTCCAGCGTGCCGCCGGAGACGGAGATGACCTGGGTGTTCAGCGGTTTGCCGCAGGAACTGACGAGGCCGCTCTATCTGCGGTACCGGATGTACATCGACAAAGTCGCCACCGAGGGACAGCGGATGACGCGCGGACTCTGGCGGTTGGGCATTCCGCAGCCGGAACCGGAGACGGCGGCGAACGTGTTCGAGCAGAACCGGGATCGGGGCTACCGGCTGAACGTCTACAATCTGTCGCTCTATCCGGAGCAGCTGATGAGCGGCGAGTTCCACGAAAAGACCCTGAGCCCGGAGTGGAAGATGGTCGGGCCCGACGGCAAGGTGCGTCTGGCCTATGTGAATTTTGACGAACTGGGCGGCACGCAGTACTTCCAGCCGCAGGACGGCCCCAAACTGCTGCTGCGGGTCTGCGGCTTTGCCGAGAACTACTATCGCGGGCTGCTGGTGATCGCGCTGGAATTGATGATTCTGGCCGGGCTGGGCTGCGCGGCGGGCGGGGTGTTGACGCTGCCGACGGCGATCTTTGTGGTGATCTCGTACCTGTTGTTCGGGAGTTTCGCCTCGTTCATGGCGGAGACCACGTTCTTCGGCAATGCCGCCGACTACATCGGGTATTATGTCGGAAAACTGTTGCTGCTGGTGGTGATTCCGGTGCAGCAGTTCGGCGTGACCGATCTGCTGGCGGGGGGTGAGCTGGTGGAGTTTTCACTGATCGGGCGGCTGTTCTTCGCCTACTTCGTGCTGCGGGCGCTGCCGCTGTTCCTGGTGGGGATCTACCTCTACCGGCGGCGGGAAATGGGACTGGTGGTGAGGAAATGAGCAAATTCCGCAGATTGGTCATGTATTTTGTGCTGGCGCTGGTGTCGGCGGTGCTGCTCCTCGGGGTCGGACTGGTGGAGCGGCGGCTGGACCGTCAGATTCAGGAGCATCATCTGCGCTACACCGGGCAGGTCAAGAATGCTCCGGCGCTGGTCACCTTCACCACGGTGGCGCTGGGCAGCTTCCGGGGGTTGATCGCCGACCTGCTGTGGCTGCGGGCCGGGTCGCTGCAGGAGAAGGGCAACTACTTTGAAATGGTGCAGCTGGCCCGCTGGCTGGTCGATCTGCAGCCGACCTTCTCCGGCGCCACCGCCTATCTGGCCTGGAACATGGCCTACAACATTTCGGTGACCTGTTCCTCGCCGGCCGAGCGCTGGCGGTGGGTCAACGAGGGAATCAAACTGCTGCGCGACCGCGCACTCGACTACAATCCCGAGGATCCGCTGCTCTACCGGGAGCTGGGCTGGATCTTCCAGCACAAGGTGGGCAACATTCTGGACGACGCCAACTTGTACTACAAGAATCAGCTGGCGTCGCAGATCATCGCCGTGGTGGGGCGGGACAATCCGGACTGGAAGGAGCTGGCCGCCGCGCCGGTGGGGGAGAAGGGGTTTGACGCGGCCTATCCGGCCGATTCGCCGCTGCGCAAGGCGATGGCCGAAGCGAAGCTGGAGAACTACGACGAACTGTTCGCGGCCTATCTGGAGCACCGCGGACTGCCGCCCGCGCTGCTGGCGGCGCTGGGGCCCGGGCACGAGGAGCTGATCCGCAAGCTGACCTGGGAGTTTCAGGCGGACGAGCTCCGCAAGAAATTCAAGCTGGATGCGCGGTTGATCCAGAAGATCAATGAGAAGTACGGCGATCTCGACTGGCGGACGCCGGAGGCGCAGGCGATCTACTGGGCCACGCTGGGGCTGGAGAAGACGCCGTCGCACCGGGATCTCAACTGCGAGCGGATGATCACGCAGGGGTTGTATGAGACCTTCCGCAGCGGTCGGCTGCTGATGATCGACGACAAGGATTTCACCAACTTGGTGGCGGTGCCCAATTTGAACGTGATCGACGCGGTCAAGAAGGCCTACGAGGACACTTGGAAGGCCAACGACAAGGATTCGACCTTCCGTTCGGCCAAGATCAATTTCATGAAAGAGGCGGTGACCATCTTGTTCAACTACGGGCGCTTCTCCAAGGCGGAGGAGTATTACCAGGAGTTGCGCAAGGAGGAGCCGGGTAGTTATCGGGAATCGATGGAGGAGTTCGTGCTGAACCGGTGGGCCGAGGATGTCCGCGACGCCACGGTCAAGAAGGCCAACAGCATCATTTCGGGGCTGATATTCCAGAGTCTCTACTATCTGGTTTACGGCGACGAGGATGCGGCGCTGGCCAATGAGCGGATCGCCCGCTTCATTTACAACAAATATCAGCAGGAGAACGCCGACATTCAACAACGGGTCGGATTGGCACCCTACGCCGAGATCAAGCGGACGGTGGTGGAAAATTGCCTCAACGGAGCGTTCACTCCGACGATGGTGATGATTCTGCGCGCCAAGTTGGCGGAGGAGATGCCCGAACTGAAACAGGAGACGGGGAAGCCGGGCGGTTTGACGCTGCCCGGAGTGCCGGGGCGCAATTGAACGACGACATATTGTTCTGGGAAGTCATTTATCTGCTCATCTGTATGGGGGTGGCGCTCGGAGTTTCCTGCTGCTGCTCCATGGTCGAAGCGGCGCTGCTGAGTCTGACGCCGAGCCAGTTGGCCAATCTGCGACAGCACAATGCCCGGATCTGGGAGAGCTGTCGCCAGCTGAAACAGAACATCGATCAGCCGATCGCGGTGATTCTGATCGTCAACACGGCGGCCAACACCATCGGCGCGACGGTGGCCGGGGTGATGGCCGGAGCGATCTTCGGCAGCTGGGTGTGGTTGTTCTCGGTGGTCTTCACGCTGTTGATTGTGCAGTACGGCGAGATTCTGCCCAAGACCATCGGCGTCCGGTTCAACCGCTCGATCCTGCGGGTGGCGGCGTTGCCGTTGCAGTTTCTGGTCTGGCTGCTCTCGCCGCTGGTCAAAATTTCCCGGCTGATCAACCGGCCTTTCGCCCCCCGGCTCAAGGAGAAGGGACCCTCGACCGCGCAGGAGATCAACGCGCTGGCGGCGGTGGCCCGCAGTTCGCAGCTGATCTCCTCGCGGCAGGAGCGGATCATCCGGGCGGTGCCGCGGTTGTCGGAGCGGACGGCGCGGATGATCATGCTGCCGGCGGAGAACATCTCGTTCCTCTCCACCAGTCAGACCATGGCCGAGGCGCTGAAGGCGACGGCGGTGGATTTCCACACCCGGTATCCGGTCTGTGAGAATCAGGATCGGAACGAGGTGGTCGGGTATGTGAACTTCAAGGAGCTGGTGGCGACCTGTCAGGCCAGCCCGGAGCGGACGCGGCTCTTGGACATCGTGCGGCCGATCGGATTTGCCGAACCGGACGCCACGGCCGCGGACCTGCTGGAGCGTTTCGCCTCTCAGCATTGCCACATGACGATCGTGCGTGATGAGGATGGAAAAACGCTCGGACTGGTCACCATGGAGGACATTGTCGAGGAACTGATGGGCGATCTGGACGACGAGTTCGATCCGCTGCCGCGGACCTTCTATTCGCCCAGCGACGGCTTCTGGGTGATCGGCGGCGGCATTCCGATGACTTTGCTGGGGCGGGAGACCAAGCTGGATTTGCCCAAACGAATGGAGCCGGTGGCGGTGTGGTGCGCGCGCGAGCTCGGGCATCGCCCCCGGCCCGGTGATGTGTTCCGTTACGAAAACGTCGAATTTTATGTGCGGAAGGTCCGGCGCGGCCGGGTTCTGGAATTTAATCTCAAACGGGTGGACAACGTATGAGCAGATTCAAGTGGCTGGGAGTGGGAGGATTGATCCTGACACTGATGACCGGTTGCGTCAACATCGACTATGTGGGACAGCGCTTTGAACCGTTGCCGGAGGATACCTTCATTCCGGTCTACGAGACGGCCAAGGCGGTCCCCGAAAACACCTACCAGACCATCGGCAAGGCCACGTTGACGGCTCCGGACGGTTCCCGCTGGTTCGACCTGCGCGAAGATCTGATCGAAAAGGCCCGTGCCGTCGGCGCCGACGCCATTGTGCTGGCCAGCGCCCGCAAGGTGGTGGTGGGAGCCACTCCGGAGCTCTCCCCTGCGGCGCAGGCGCAGTTCGAGAACTCGCGGGATCGGACCAGTCTGGCTCCTGACGGCTCCTATTTGTACACCGATTCCTTCGGACAGCCGGTGACGGTGGTCGGTTCGGTACGCGATGTCTATGAATTGCAGCTTCAGGCCCGTTTCCTGATGAAACGCGAGCGTTTTGAGCAGCTGATGAAGGCTCGCGCCACCGAAGTGGAAGAGTAGGGCCGTGGCCCGCTGGTGCGAGCGCGTGGTGGTGCGCAATCACCACGAAGTTCTCCCCTGCTGGGCGGCGGCGCGAAGTCGCAGAGCGCACCCGTTCCGGGTAATTTCGTTCGATCACCATACCGATGTGCTGCCCGCCCCCGTCGGCCCGGTAGCTTTCACCGACCCGGCGGCGGTGGTCCGGGCGGTGCGGCAACTCCGCCACGATCAGCACTTCGATTGCGCGGTCCGGAACGACTTCATCGGCGGGGCGGCCATTCTGGCGCAGGTCGAACCGCTTTCATCGATCCATCCCCGGCTGACGGTGATCCGGGACCCGGCCTGGCCGGAGGAGCAGGCGATTCTGAACGCCGCGCCCGGCGTGCGGGAATTGGCCGACCGGGTGCTGGAGGATGATTTCCTGGACCGGCAGCTGGCCCGCGCGACGTGGGCATGGCGGGAGGAGCCGTTCTGGCTGGATCTGGATCTGGACTGGTTCCTGACCGCCCGCGCCGCCCGGCCGGAGCGCGCCGGACGGTTCCGGGAGCTGATCGCGCGGGCGGTGGGGATCACCGTGGCGCTGGAGCCGGAGTGGGTCCGGCTGCTGGCGCTGCCGGGCGAAACGCATACCGCCGCCGCGCTGCTGACCGAGCTCGACCGGCGCTTCGGGTAGGGTTCTACCGACCGAAGATGGTCAGATCCTGCACGGCCGCGGAGAAGCCCGGCGGCACGGCCAGGATTTCCAGCCGGATCCAGCGCGCCGTCCGGGGCTCGAACTGGACGAAGTTGATGTGCTGCTCGCGACGATTGTCGGAGGCGTCATACAAAAGCTCCCAGTTTTTCGCATCGGTTGAACCGGACAAACGCCAGCGATAGGGGCCGGGAACCCGGCCGGCGCCGTAGTCCAGCCCGGCGTCGGCAAAGATCAGCCGGGCGGCCTGAACCTGAAATTCATCGAGCAGATTCAGCTCCAGCATGGCCGGGGTGTCCGGAGCGGGCGCCTGAAACCAGGTGCGGATATTCTGGTCTACCGCGTAACGGGCGTCGCGGCCCGGCGCGGCGGCGTCGGCCCGGACCGGGCAGTTGATGCTCAGCGGCAGCAAACCGGCGTCGTTGCCCCGCTCGGGGTGGCGGCGGAGTCCCGGAGCCCACTGCGGCGTTTCGGTGGGGCCGTTGACGAACAGCTCACCGTTCTCATCCAGTCCGGCCGGATCCATGCCGATCCGGCGGTCGAAGCCGTGGTGGTTGCCGAACAGCACGGTGTAGACGCACCACAAATCGCCGTCGGGACCGGCGGTGATGGAGTGGTGCGCGGTGCCGTTGATCAGACCGTGACGGTGGATCAGAATCGGATTGCGCCGCTGGTTGCGGAAGGGACCGAGCGGAGAATCGCCGACCGCGCAGCCGACCGCATAGTTGCGGTACTCCGTGCCGTTGACGCTGTACTGCAGGTAGTAGCGGCCCTGAATCTTGTTCAGATGGGCACCTTCGAGCACCCGGAAGCGACGCAGCTGGTTGGCCTCGCCGCCGCGCTGCCAGACCAGTTCCGGATCGAGTTCCAGCGCCAGAACTGGATCGGAGGCGAAGCAAGAGGGATCCTCATCGTCCAACCGGACGGCGTAGATCCTGCCCTCGTCGGGGTGGAGGGCCCAGGGGTGGTGATCCTCCGGACGGGTGGCGCGCATCAGATTGCAGTAGCAGTACATCGCTCCGTCATCGTCCACAAAGAGGCAGGGATCGCCCCAGGTGACCGGCCGGCCGTGACGGTCGCGCAGCCGGGTGGGGTTGCCGTCCGGGTCGCGACCCGGTTCCCCGAGCGCCTCCCACGGGCCCAGCGGATGGCGGCTGCGCCAGACGGTGGAGCCGTCCCAGGAACTGGACAAGTAGATGAATTCGCCGCGTCGGATCACCGTCGGCGCATACCCCGGATCGAACGGTTCGATCGGGTGAAAGTGCCAGTCCACCAGATCCTCCGACCACCAGAGCATACCGGCGGAAGGGAACAGATAGTATTTGCCTTCAAACTCCAGCAGCGCCGGATCCGCCATTTCGCGGAAATTCTGCGGACCGTTACCCGCTACGCCGATTCGTCCCTGCTGGTAGTGTTCCAGGGGCAGTGGATTGCAGTACATTTTCTCCATATCGGATATCCTTTGCAATGTGGGTTGAGTCGATGATCCTGGCCGGATCCTCCGGTAAGATACCTCCGGTTCCGTCGTTTGCCAAGCGGATTTCCGGAAATTTCCCGCTCCGGACTCAGTTCGACTGCGGCGCCTCCACCGGCCGCAACGCCGGAGTCGGGAGCACTAAGCCGGAGGTGTCGCTGCACTGCTGGAAGACCCGCAGATCGAAGACCGGCAGAATCGCCAGCAAATGGTCGAAAATATCCGACTGGATATTCTCGTAGGGCGCCCAGCGCACGTCGTTGGTGAAGCAGTAGATCTCCAGCGGCAACCCGGTCGCACCCGGCTGGAGCTGGCGGACCAGCAGCGTCAGCTCCTGATTCACCCCGGCGTGATTGCGCAGGTACTGCTCCACATAGGCCCGGAAGGTGCCCAGATTGGTCACCCGCCGTTCGTTGATCGGCTTGGCGCCCTGCTGCAGCAGCCGGGCGTTCCAGGCGGCCAGTTCCCCGCGCTTGCGTTCCAGATAATCGTTCAGCAGCACGAAGTCCTCCAGCCGCCGGATTTCGTCGTCATCGAGGAAGCGCACGCTGCGTTGATCCAGATAGAGCGCGCGTTTGATCCGGCGGCCGCCCGACTCGCTCATGCCCCGCCAGTTTTTGAAGGAATCGGTGATCAATTTGCGCACCGGCAGCGTGGTGATGGTCTTGTCCCAGTTCCGGACCTTGACCGTGTGCAGGGCGATTTCGATCACGTCGCCGTCCGCGTTCTGAGCCGGCATTTCGATCCAGTCGCCGATCCGCACCATGTCGTTGGAACTCAGTTGCAGACTGGCCACCAGCGAGAGGATCGTATCTTGAAAGATCAACATCAGCACCGCCGCCAGCGCGCCCAGTCCCGACAGCAGCAGCCACGGACTCCGGTTGATCAGCGCCGCCGCCGCCAGAATCAGCGCCGCCACGGTGATGAAGATTTTCAGCAACTGCAAATAGCCCTTGATCGGCTTGTCCGCCGCGTCGGGGCGGCGCCGGTAGGCGAATTCGACCCAGTCCAGCACCTTGAACAAAGTCAGCGCCGCCAGCACCACCACCGCCGCGCCGCAGAGACTGCGGATCCCGGCCACCAGACCCGCCGGCAGCCGGGGAATCCAGACCGCGCCGACGGCCAGCACCAAGGTGGGAACGACGTAGGCCAGACGGCGGATGACCGCCAGTTCAAAGGCCCGGTCCTCCTCGCTGCCCAGCGGCAGGGCCCGCAGCAGATGGTTCACGCCGCGCAGCAGCAGTTTCCGGGTCAGCAGGTTCACTATCAGCGCCGCCAGAATCAGGGCCAGCGCCGCCAGCGCGGTGTAGGCCCAGGGGTAGGGCGCCAGCAGATCGTGCAGCTGCCGCCAGCAGTTCTGGAAAAAGGTCAACTCTTCGGACATGGTTCGGCTCCTTTGGTTCAGAGGTGATGCTTCGTATCGGGTATTATAGCACGTCTTCGCGGTTTCAGCCAGTTCCGGCTTGTCATTTTCCGGTTCGGCGTTATGGTATGGAAAACGGGAGAACTCCGCCATGGGTATGACTTCGCGCGAACGGATGCTGACGGCGCTGAACAACGGCCGCCCCGACCGGCTTCCCTGCCAGGTGCACGGGTGGATGGACTACTATTTGAAAACCTATCTCGACGGCGTCGACTGGTACGAGGCCAATCGGCGATTCGGCTTTGATTACGCCATCTATGTGAGTCCGGAGTACCGCTATGCGCCCGGCGCCTTCGCCCACTGGCAACTGGAGACTTGCGACCTCGGATGCGATGACGACGGCAATCACCGCTGGCTGGAGACGATCACCACGCCGGAGGGAGAACTCCGCCGACTGCGCAGCCGGAATCGCTTCACCGTCTGGGATGTCGAGCCGCTGCTCAAAACGGTGGCCGATTTTGAACTCTGGAACCGCTATCTGCCGCTGCCGGTGGCCGCCGATCTCACCCCGGTGCGGCAGGCCCGGGAGCGGGTGGGGGATCTCGGGATCGTCCGCTCCCACCCGTTTTCACCGGGGCAGGGCAGTCCCTGGCAGAGCTTCTGCTGCCTGTTCGGGACCGAGCCGGCGATCCTGCTGGGGATGGATGAACCGGAGACGCTCCACGAAATACTGACGGCGATTCTGGCCAAAACGCTGCAAGTCACTGAATTGTGGGAGGGCACTCCGGCCGATCTGGTCGAAGTCGGCGGCGGTGCCGGTTCCAGCACCGTGATCAGTCCCGACTTCTACCGCGAGTTCGGACTCCCCTTCGATCAGGCGCAGAACCGGCTCTTTCACCAGCTCGGGCTCAAGGTGGTGAACCACTTCTGCGGTGGCCTGATGCCGATGCTGGAGCTGGTGGTCGAATCCGGAGCCGACGGACTGGAGACCATGACCCCACCGACCATGGGCGGCGACTGCGATCTCCGGAGCGCCTCGGCCCGGGTGGGGGAGCGGCTGTTCTTCATCGGCGGCTTCGATCAGAACGCCGGATTCGAGCGCGGCACGCCGGAAGTGGTGCGGAAGCTGGTCTTCGACTGTTTTGAGGCGACCCGGGATCACGCCGGATACATCATCGCGCCCTCCGACCACTTTTTCTTCGGCGATCCGGCCAATTTGCAGGCCTTCACCGCCGCCTGCCGCGAATGCGTCTATTAATCGCGCCTGGAAAAAACGGCGGCTGGGTGTATATTATCGCAAACCCTCCTCGGGGCCGGGTGCGATTCCCGACCGGCGGTGAGAGCCCGCGAACCCGGCCGAAGGCGGCCGGGCCGAGCCGGTGGAACTCCGGCGCCGACCGTACAGTCGGGAAGAGAGAGGGGGCGGCAACTGCGTGGCGTGAATGGGCGCAGCTGCCCGGTGGTCGACCCCGGAGCGGCGGCTCCGGGGCTTTGGTTTGAGGTGAGTCGATGGGTGAGTTCTCCGATCCGATTCCGGAGGTGGTCGCCGCGTTCGCGCGCGGCGAGGTGGTGATCCTGACCGATGACGAAGGTCGGGAAAACGAGGGCGATCTGGTGGCGGCGGCGGAACTGGCCACGCCGGAGGTCATCAATTTTCTGGTCACCTACGCCCGGGGGCTGTTGTGCGTGCCGCTGGCGCCGGAGGAGGCGCGACGGCTGCAACTGGCGGAACCGGGCGGCCGCCCCGATCCGCGGCACACGGCATTTTCCCAGAGCGTGGATGCGATTGCGGGGAACACCACCGGCATTTCTGCGTTCGACCGCTCCCGGACGGTGCGGCGACTGGCCGATCCCGGCAGCGTGCTGGAGGACTTCTATTCGCCGGGGCACGTCTTCCCGCTGATCGCCCGGCCGGGCGGCGTGCGCGAGCGCGCCGGGCACACCGAAGGGGTGGTGGAGCTGGCCCGGCTGGCCGGACTGCGGCCGGTGGGGGTGCTCTGCGAGATCTTGAACGAGGACGGGACCATGGCCCGGCGGGCGGAACTGGCGCGCTTCAAGGCGCGGCATGGTCTCCGCTGGGGTACGATTGCGGAGTTGCGGGCCTTTCTGGAGGCCTCCTCCGTGCCCGCCTGAGTCCCCCGGAAACAGGCAAAACGGGATTGTCCAAGAGGGACAATCCCGTTCGACGGTTCCGGAGCCGCTGAACTCCGCGCTCAGCGGAGGGGGACTTCCGGCAACTCCGGATTCCCGTTGCCCGGCACCGGCGCTTTGCGGCGGGAGGCGGGGCCTCGGACCCCGATCCGGCGCATGCAGCAGCCGGCGTCGATGACGTGGTTTGTCGTTGGACCTCCTTTCCAGTCAGCTGTTCGATTCAGGCCTGATCCCGGGCGGGTCCGTCCGGGATTTGTACTTGAAAATACAATATACGCCGGGAAATTCGCCGGAATTTGACCGGAATATGATCGTTTGGTTAGATTCCGGGGGGGGGCGGTCGTGGCGACGGGATAAAAGAAAGCGACGGAACGGCTGGAGTCATGCCATTCCGTCGCCACCGGGACAGATGGGCAAATCCATCTGTGGCGCCTTGAGGGGTGCGGGGAATTCCGCGACGCCATTCCCGGTACGAAAACGCCTTGAATTTTACTTCGCGGCGTTAACGTCGGCTTTTACGGCTGCCGCCGCGTCAGCGGCTGCCGCCGCCGTGTCGGAGACCGCCTTCTCGGCCGCCGCCGGCACCGCGGTGACCGTCTCGGTCACCTCCACTTCCTCGACCACGGCAGCACCCGGAGCTCCGGAGCTCTCCTGATCTCCGCAGCCGGCCAGAAAACCCATGGCGGCACCGGCGATCAGCGCACTGATGAAAAGCGATTTCATCTTGTTTCCTCTGTTGTGTTGTTAAATGGTTGTGTCGTGTTCAGGTGCCGAGTGACCGCTTTATCCCCGGCCTTGCTCAATAGTATAGTACATGCCGATGACCGGAGGCTGACTGTAAGATGACCATTTGGTTAGATTGAGACAAAAAGCTCAGTTTTGCGGCAGAAAAACCGTAAAGACCGTTCCCCGCCCCGGCTCGCTTGCGACCTCCACCCGGCCGCCGTGCGCGTGGGCGATCGCCTGCACCAGCGCCAGGCCCAGCCCGTTGCCCGGCAGGTGGCGGCTGGCGTCGGCGCGGAAAAAGCGCTCGAACAGCCGGGGCAGATCCTCCGGCGCGATGCCGCACCCGGTGTCGCGCACCCGGATGATCGCGGTCTCCGGCTCGGCGCTCAGCTCCAGCTCCACGCGACCGCCGGGCGGCGTGAACTTGATGGCGTTCTCCGCCAGATTGGCGATCAGCCGCTGGATTTTCAATTCATCGCCCCGGATCAACAGCGGCTCGGGCGGGAGGCACAGCCGGAAGTCGAGCTCTTTCTCCTCGGCCAGAATCTGCAGCAGCTCATGGGCCGCGGCCAGCGTCTGATCGAGTCGAAACTCCTGGCAATGGCTCAGGCCGTGCCCCGCGTTGGTACGGGTGATCTCCAGCATGGTGTTCAGAATGGCGATCAGCCGGTCGCACTCCTCGGCCAGCAGTCCGCAGAGTTCGGGGTAGTTCCGCCGGCCTTCCGGCGCGCTCAGAGTCAGCTCCAGTTCACCCTTCATCCGGGTCAGCGGGGTGCGCAGGTCGTGCGCGACGTTGTCGGTCACCGTCTTGAGTTCGTTCAACAGCCGTTCGGTGTTGGCGTTCATCTGGTTGAACAGCTGCGCCAGATGCTCGATTTCGCTGCCTTCGTCCGCGGTCGGCACCCGGTAGCTGAGATCGCCGGCAGCGATCCGGTGCGTGGCTTCGCCGATCCGGTTGAGTCCCGCGGTGAAGCGGCGGGCCAGCAGCCAGCCGCCCAGCGTGGCGGGAATCAGCACCAACCCCACCGCCAGCCAGAACCCCCGGACGTAGTTGAGCAGCCGGGCGGTGAGCGGTTCACAGTTGAATCCGAGCTCCAGCCGGGAGCCGTCAAACCAGGTCCGGCGCAACAGCCGGAAACGCCTTCCGGCCAGCACCTCGGTGGTGAAGCCGTCGGCGGGGTGTTCTCCGGTCCGCAATCTCAAGGCGGCGGCGAGCTCCTCCGGCAGGTTCGGCGCGGTCAGCACGCCGTTTCGGGAATCCCGCAACAGCACCAGCGTGTTCTCCCGCCCGTCGCGGAGCGTGCGCTGGATGAAAGCGCGCTGCAGCAGCGGCAGGTGCGTGGCCGGATTCAGCTCCCGGCTGTAGAGGCCGCCGCCGGGTTCGGCCCGGAGTTCGTAGATCCGGTCCCCGCGGGCGCCCAGCATGGTCAGAAAGACCTGATTCGCCACCTGCTGCCGGTAGGCGCTGAGCAGCTGAAGATCGGGGAAGCGGTTTTGAACCAGCTCACGGTCACGGCGCGGCAGCCGGGAGAGGGGCAGCTCCCGGCCGAAGCGCTGCGAGCGCCCGCCGGTGAGGTACAGGTCGCGGAACTCCTGTTCGGCCAGCCGGAGCCGGGAATCGAAACCGGCCAACAGCCAGCTCCGCAGCAGCAAATAGATCAGAATGAAGATCGCCAGCGACGAGATCGCGAACCAGACGGCGAAGGCCAGCACCATCCGGGCTTTGAGGGTGCGGGGACGGAGGCGGCACGACAGTTTACTCCAGAACATAGCCGACGCCCCGGATGGTGTGCAGAAGCTCCCGCCCGAACGGTTTGTCGATTTTCTCCCGCAGCCGGTAGATCCGGGCCTCCACCACATTGGTTCCGGGATCGAAGTTGTACTCCCAGACGTGCTCCATGATCATGGTCTTGGAGACCACCTTCCCGGTATTGCGCATCAGATACTCCAGCAGCGCGTACTCCCGGGGCTGGAGCTCGATCCGGACACCGGCTCGACTGACCTTGCGACTGCGCAAATCGAGCTCCAGATCCGCCACTTCCAGCTTCATCGGATCGGGCAGGGCGGAACTCCGGCGCAGCTGCGCCTGAATCCGGGCCAGCAGTTCGGCGAAGGCGAAGGGCTTGACCAGATAGTCGTCGCTGCCGCACTCCAGCCCGCGGACCTTGTCCTCCACCGCATTGCGGGCGCTCAAGACAATGATCGGCTGGTTGAGTCCCGCCGCCCGGATCTTTTCGATCACCTGAAAACCGTCGAGCCGGGGCAGCATCAGGTCGATCACCGCCAGATCAAAGGCTTCGCTGCGCGCCTTGAACACGCCGTCCTCGCCGTCCGCGGCGTGAACGGTGGAAAATCCGGCCTGCCGCAGACCCTTCAGAATGAAATCGGCGGTCCGCCGGTCATCCTCGATCAGGAGCACCCTCATGCCGGGGTCTCTCCCGATTCCGACTGCTCCTGCTGCCGGCGGCGGATGAACCCTTCGAGCTGATCGAAGTCCACCGCGTCGAGCTCATCGCGGGCGAAGGCGTCGCGCACCACCTCCAGTTCGCGGTCGAAGACCAGATAGCGCAACGCATAGGCCCGGGCCTGCTCGAGCGCCTGCGGATTCCGCTCCCGCAGCACCTGAAGCCGGGTTTGCAGAAATTCCCGGCGCTGCCGGTAGAACGCCCGGCAGTTGGCCGCCTCCTCCGGCACGAGCTCCTCCAGCCGCGGGTCGATGGCCGTTTCGGCCTCCAGCGCCGCCGCCGCCAGCGCCACACCCGCGGTGAACGCCTCGCGCACCCGCGCCGCGTCGGCGGTACGGGGGGTGAGCCAGGCCAGTTCGGCCGCTTCCGCTTCCGGCCGGGGCCACCGGAACTCGCTCAGTTCCTGGGTCATGGCGCCGTTCAGCAGAATCAGCTTCCGACAGCAGCGCTCGCTGAGCAGGCCGCTGCGGAAATAGCGGTCGAAGGCGCTCCGTTCCACGCTCAGCGCCCGCTGCCACAGCACCCGGGCCAGGGCGCGGCGGTCGGCCTCCGCGTCGGGAGCCGGATATTGGGCGGCCTGCTGCAGTTTCTGTTCATATTCGGCGGTCACTTCGGCGGTCAGCTCCGGCGGGAACAACGGGAACCGGGCGGCCCGGCGCAGCCGCTCCAGCCCCGCCTGCCGGGCCCGGCGCAGCACCGACCAGCGGGTGAGCAGCGAGTACCGGTCCGGTTCATCCAGTTTGAAGAAGTGCAGCAGTTTCCGGGTGGTCAGCCCCTGCACCAGCAGCGTGAACAGCACCACCGCTAGGGTGATTTGCAGAATGGCGGTCCGCTCCGGGTAGTCCGCCGGGATGCTGAAGACCAGCGCCAGCGGCACCGCCCCCCGCAGGCCACCCCAGAACATCACCAGCTGATAGGCGAAACTGATCCGGTCGGCGCCGCGTCCGAGCAGCGGACAGAGTCCGAACACCACCACCAGCCGGGCCAGTTGAATGGCCAGAATGCCCACCACGATCATCCGGAGGGTGGCGCCGCCTTCGGTGGCGAACAGAATTTTGGTCTCGGTGAAGCCCAGCAGCAGAAAGATGGCGCTGTTGGCCAGAAAGGACATGAACGCCCAGAAGTCCCGGAGATAGCCGCGCGCCCGTTCATTGAACTGGGTGGTGCTGAAGTAACTGACCATCACCCCCGCGCCGAGCACCGCCATCACCCCGGAGACCTTCAACACCCGGTCGGCGACCAGGAACGAGACGTAGGCCAGCAGGATCGAGAGCGCCACCTTCAGATGCGGATCATCTCCGGCCGCGGCCATCAGGTAGCTCATGATCCAGCCCAGCACCGCCCCGGCCAGCAGACCGCCGAAGAAGGCCCAGCAGAACTCCCAGGCGCCGCTCAGCGCGGTGGTCCAGGTGAAGGCGGCTCCGGTCAGCACCACGCCGATCACCACGTTGAACATGGCGATGGCGGTGGCGTCATTGAACAGACTTTCGCCGTCGACCAGAATCCGCAGCCGCCGCGGCGCACCCACCAGCTCAAACAGCGAGATCACCGCCACCGGGTCGGTGGCCGAGATCAACGCGCCGAAGATCATCGCTCCACCCATGGTCAGCCCGCCGAGGTAGTGCATCCCCAGCCCGGTGAGCACCGTGGCGATCACCAGCCCCGGCGCGGCCAGCATCAACGTGGGATAGAGGTACCGCCGAAGCAGCCGGACGTCGAGATTGATCGAGGCGTCGAAGATCAGCGCCGGCAGCAGCACATACATGATCAGCTCCTGGCCCAGCTGCAGGTTGCGGAACTCCTCCAGCCGCGGGAGGAAGCCGATCAGCGCGGCGATCAGAATCCCCACCGGCACCAGACCGATGGTGTAGGGGATCCGGAATTTTTTGAGCAGCAGCGCCGCGGCGGTGGCGATGGTCAGGAGGAAGAGCAGCGTCTCCACCCGTGCCAGAACGGAAAGATTCGGAAGCATCGGTCAACCCCTCGTTTTTTTGCGTTGAAAATCGATCAGTTTCTGCACAATGACGTAGAATCCCGGAATCAGCACGGTACCGACGATCACCGCCGCCACCATGCCGCCGAAGACCGCGGTCCCCAGCGAGCGGCGGCTGGCGGAACCGGCGCCGGTGGCGACCACCAGCGGCATGGTGCCGAGAATGAACGACACCGCCGTCATCACCACCGCCCGGAACCGCAGTTTGGCCGCGAATCTGGCGGCCTCCAGCACCGGGGTTCCGGCGTCGTGCTGCTCCTTGGCGAACTCCACAATCAGAATCGCGGTTTTGCAGGCGATGCCGAAGAGCAGCACAAAGCCGACCTGGGTATAGATGTTGTTGTCGAGCCCTGCGGCCCAGAGGAAGAGCAACGCGCCGAAGAAGGCGATCGGAACCGCCAGCAACACCGCCAGCGGCAGCATCCAGCTCTCATACTGGGCGACCAGGAAGAGGTACATGAACAGCAGCGCCAGCCCGAAGACCAGCACCAGCTGATTCAGCTGCAACCCGCCGGGCAGGGACAGGGGTTTGCCCGAGATCTGTTCCTGGAAGGACATGTCGGTCCATTCAAACTTCATGCCCGGCGGCAGTTCGGCGCGGGCGATCTCCTCCATGGCGCGCATGGCCTCGCCGGAGCTGTAGCCGGGCCGGTTCTGGCCGTTGATGGTGGCCGAACTGTAGAGGTTGTAGCGGTTGAGATACTGCGGCGCCGGGCGGGTTTCGATCTTCAGCAGCGTGCCCAGCGGGACCATCTCTCCGGCGCGGTTGCGGACGTACAGATTGCGCAGTTTCCGGGCGCTGTCCCGGAAGTTCTCCTGCGCCTGGAGTTCCACCTTGAAGACCTTGCCGAATTTGTTGAAGTCGTTGACGTAGCTGTAGCCGGTGAAGCCCTGCAGCGCGGTGTTGATGCTCTCCAGCGAGACGCCCATTTTCAGCGCTTTTTCGCGGTTGATCTCCAGATAGAGCTGGGGCACCGCCGCCCGGAAGGTCGAATATGCTCCGGCGATGGCCGGGTGCCGGTTGGCGGCGGCGGTCACCCGGTCGATCGCCTGCTGCAACCGCTCGGGGTGGGTGCCGGTGGTGTCCTCGATCACCAGGGAGAAGCCGCCGGTGGAGCCGATCCCCTGAATCGACGGCATGCCGAAAATGGAGATCTTGGCCTCGGGCAGGGCCGCGACCCGGCGGGTCAGCTCCTGCTGAATGGCGCGCTGCTGCAGTTCCGGCGTCTGCCGCTCGGACCACGGGGCCAGCGAGTAGATCAGCAGCGCGTTGTTGGAGGCCTGCGCACCGGTCAGGATGCTGTAACCGGGGACCGCGATCACCTCGGTGACGCCGGGCGTGTTCCGCCCGAGCTCGATCAGCTTTTCGGTGACCGCGGTGGTCCGGGCCAGCGAGGCGGCGTCCGGCAGCTGGACGTTGACGAAGAGTTTGCCCTGATCCTCATCCGGAATGAAGCCGGTGGGCAGCTGCCGGTAGAGCCCCAGCGCGATCACCGTCAGTCCGGCGTAGCAGAGCAGCATCAGGAAGGCGCGGCGGATCACCGGACCCACCGCCCGGAGATAGCCCCGGGTCAGGAGTTCAAAACCGCGGTCGAACCAGGCGAAGAGGAAGAACGATTTCCGCTCCGCCGCCACCGGTTTGAGCAGCATGGCGCTCAGCGCCGGACTCAGGGTCAGGGCGTTGATGCTCGAGATCAGCACCGCCACCGAGATGGTGATTCCGAACTGGCGGTACATCTCGCCGGTGATGCCGGGCAGGAAGCAGACCGGGATGAACATGGCCAGCAGCACCAGGGTGGTGGCGATCACCGGCCCGGTGACCTGCTCCATCGACTTGAGCGCGGCGGCCTTGGGTTCCAGCCGCTCCTCCGCCATCAGCCGGTTGACGTTTTCAATGACCACAATGGCGTCGTCGACCACGATGCCGATGGCCAGAATCAGGCCGAACAGCGTGATCAGATTGATCGAGTAGCCGATCAGCAGCAGCACGGCGAAGGTGCCGATCAGCGACACCGGGATGGCGATGGTCGGCACCAGCGTGGCCCGCCAGTCCTGCAGGAACAGAAAGGTCACCAGCACCACCAGCAGCACCGCCTCGAACAAGGTCCGGACCACCTCTTCGATCGAGGCGTTGATGAAGTCGGTGGTGTCGAAGGGGATCGCGTAGTCGAGATCCTCCGGGAAGTAGGGCCGCAGTCCGGCCAGCCGGGCGCGGACCTGCTCGGCGATGTCGATGCCGTTTGCGTCGTTGAGCTGGTAGACCGCCAGCAGTGCCGCGGGGCGGCCGTTGTAGCTGCCGGTCGAGGCGTAGTTCTCGGCCCCGAGCTCAATGCGGGCCACGTCGCGCAGGTGGACCTGTTCGCCCTCGTCGGTGGCGCGGATCACGATGGCGCCGAACTCCTCGACGTCGGCCAGCCGCCCCTGGGTCTGGAGGGTGTAGCGGTTGAGCTGGTCGGGCGAGCTCGGCGCGTCGCCCAGCGCCCCGGCCGAGACCTGCACGTTCTGGGCCTGAATGGCGCTTTTGACGTCGTCCACGGTCAGTTTGAGATAGGCCAGTTTATCCGGATCGAGCCAGATCCGCATCGCGTACTTCAGCTCGCCCAGCACCTGAACGTCGCCCACGCCCGGGATCCGGGCCAGCTCGTCCTTGAGGTTGATCGTGGCGTAGTTGTTGAGGAACAGCGAGTCGTAGCTGCCGTTCGGCGAGTACAGCGCCATCACCAGCAGCATGCTGCTGGACTTCTCCTTGACGATCACGCTCTGGCGGCGGACCTCCTCCGGCAGCTGGGCGCTGGCCCAGTTGACCCGGTTCTGGGTGTTCACCGTGTTCATGTCGCCGTCGGTGCCGATGTCGAAGGTCACGGTGATGGTCGCCGCGCCGGTGTCGGTGGCGGTGCTGGAGATGTACAGCATCTCCTTCACCCCGTTGATCTGGGCTTCGAGCGGCTGGATGACGGTCTCCTGCACCGTCGCGGCGTCGGCTCCGGGGTAGGTGGTGCTGACCGTGACCTGGCCCGGCGTGATGTCCGGATACTGGGTCACCGGCAGCGAGAAGATCGCGATCAGTCCGGCCAGCGTGATGACGATCGAAATCACGAAGGCGAAACGCGGGTGCCCGATGAAGACGCGGCTGATCATTTGGCTGCTGCTCCGGCCGCCTGGGCTGCGGTCGCCGGCGCGCCAGGCGCCGCCGGTTCGGTCAGCGGCACGGCCCGGGCCCGTCCGCCGGGCCGGACCTGCTGCACCCCTTCGACGATGACCTGTTCGCCGGGCTGGAGTTTGTCGGTCACGACCACCAGTCCCTGATCGCGGTAGCCGGTCCGGATCGTCCGGCGCGAGACCACGCCGTCGGAGTCAACCACATAGACATAGTCTCCGGCCTGATCGGTCATCAGCGCCTGTTCCGGGATCACCAACGCCCGGTGCGGCTGCGGCGGCGCGAGTTCGACTTTGGCGAACATGCCGGGGATCAAACGCCGCTGGGGATTGGCGAATTCGGCCTGCAGTTTCAGGGTGCCGGTGGAAGTGTTGAGCTGGTTGTCCCAGAATCGGATTCGGCCGGGCTGCGCATAGCGCGAGCCGTCCTGCAGAAAGAGTGTTACCCGGATCCGCGGTTCCTCCTCCGGTCCGGTCTTCGCTTCCGGTTTGCCGGTCTGCGCTCCGGAGCGTTTCGGAAGATACTGCTGCAGCGCCAGCAGATCCATTTCATTGAGCACGAATTCGACCCGGACCGGATCGATTTTCTGAAGCGTGGTCAGGGGACCGCTGTTCAGGTTGACCAGATTGCCTTCGCTGATCGGACTCAGGCCGATCCAGCCGTCGAAGGGGGCGGTGATCTCGGTATAGGAGAGATTCTGCCGCGCGGTCTCCAGCGCGGCTTCGGCGGACCGGACGTTGGCCTCGGCCTCCAGTTTGGAGGACTCGGCGAGTTCCAGCACCCGTTCGGTGGTGGCCTGTTTCTGATCCAGGGTCTGCTGGCGCTGATATTCGCGCTCCGCGTTCTGCCGGGCGGCGCGGGCCTTGTCCAGCGCGGCCTCGGCGGACTTGACTTCGGCCTGATAGATTTCCGGCTCGATCTGATAGAGCAGCTGCCCCTTCCGGACCTGGCCGCCTTCCTGGAAGTTGCGCTTGCGCAGATACCCCTCCACCCGGGCCACCAGATCGACGGAGTCCCAGGCCTTGACTTCGCCTATGGCGGCGATGCTTTCGGTGATCTCGCCCTCCCGGACGGGGAAGACCCGGACTTCGGGCGGCGGCGGGGCGGGCATCTCCTCCGGTTGACAGCCGGAGATCAGTCCGGCCGCCAGGAGGACTCCGAAAAAGGTGAATTTGGGGTACATGATTGACGACTCCTGTGATCAATATGCTGTGCTCGGAATCTCCACACTCCTCCGGGAGACCCGGAGTCGAAACCGACTGTGAAATATATCACATGATCCGTCAAAATGCAAGACTTCGGCAAGGATTGGCCGGGGCTATCGCCATACCGCCGTCGGCACGGTGAGAATGCGGACGCTCAGCGGCGCCTGTCCCTCGAGTTTGGTTTGTCCCTGCTCCGTCCCGTACCGGTAGGTGACGGCGCCGGTGCTCCACAGCCGGAGGAAGCGGAGCGTTGCGCCGCGACGGTCTTCGGCCTGGCCTCCGGTCGGCAGCAGGCCGAGCAGTTGCCCGAACCAGTGCCGGAGCGTCGCCGGATCCCGGTGACGGCCGGTCAGGGTGAGTTGAAATTCCCGGTAGTGCATGGCGCTCACCGGATTTTCCGCGGTCAGCCGGAGGACGAGGCCGTCGGCGACCGTCGGGGGCGGAAGTCCCGGATGGAGCTCCTGATGGCAAGTCAGTTCGAGCGCGGACGCGAGGAAGCCGGCCAGCGCCGTTTCGACCGCTTCCGGATCCAGTCCGGCGCGGGCGGCGGCCCGCTCCTCCGGGGTCAGTTGCCGATAGTTTTCCAGATCAAAAGTCCAGGTGCTCATAGCGTTAACTCCTGCTCAAACGGATGGTGGCGAGCCCGGGGAACTGCGCCCGGAACCAGCGACTGCCGACGGTTTCAAAGGTGGTGAATTCGAGGGGTCCGGTGGGTTGCGCCAGTTGCAGCGGCAGTGCCTCCTCCGTCAGCGGCAGCAGCGTCAGCGCGCTGTGCAGCCGACTCATCCGGCGGCGGAACGTCTCGTCCTCGGGCGCGATGCCGCAGAGCGTGAAGGCGAACTCCCGGTAGTCGCTCCGGCGCGGAACGGGCGCCGCGGTCACGGCGATCGAGAGCTGTTCGCCGCAGTAGAAGAGTTCGCTGCCGGTGGCCACTGCCGCCTCGGGGAACAGCGCCAGCGTCAGAATCCACCGGCGCAGCAGTTGTTCCGCCTGATCGGGGGTGCAGTCGAGCACCGGCTGCGCGTCGGGGAGACCGTCGCCGGGGAGCCGGTCGTCGGCGCTGAATCGCGACGCGGCCAGATTCAGCCGGATCCGGCATTCGGCATCGGCCGCCGCCCGGCGGAAGCCGGGACCGGGCAGTTCGGAGAAGGCCAGTTTCAGCAGTTCCGCCCGGCCGAACACCACCTGCGAGCCGCCGGGGGTGAGTTCCGGTTCCGGATAATCGGGGAAGCGCTGCGCCAGTGCCAGAAGCTGTTCCCGCAGCGCGGCACGGTCGGGACTCTCGGCGTGCAGCCGCAGCCGGAGCGCCGCTTCGGAGCCGTCGCCGGCGGCCGGTTCCCAGGTGTCCAGCCGGAAGCAGAGTCCGGCAGCCCCCGGCGGCAGTTCGTCGGAGTGGATCTCGTCCGGAGCGTTCCAGCCGCGCTGCAGCCATTGGCCGAGCGCGGACTGCACCGCCCCCCAGGAGAGGGCGCACCGCCGGGTTCGGGCCGCCTCGCCAGAGAGCGGCCCGAGAATCAGAAAGTCATCGGAACTCATTGAGTTTGTTTCTCCTTGTATTCGTGAGTGGGGTTACAGTTGTTGTTCCGTGTCGTCAAACTCGTACTCCGCGTCCGGTGCCGGAGGTTCGATCCGGTCGCGCCAGCGGTCGGGACGGCGGTTTTTCAGCCAGAAAAGCAGCGCCCGCACGTCCGGCGGCACCATTTTGACCACCCGGCGGGTCTTGGCCGCCTCCAGCACTTCGCCGGTCTTCCGGTCGATCACCGATTCCTGATAGAGTTCCTCCTGATCGAAGCCGAGCGCCCGTTTCAGCAGCGCCTCTTCGATCGCATCTTCCGGACGGGAGTCCGGGGGCAGGGCTTTTTTCTTGCGCATAACACCTCTCAACTTGGTCAAAGAATGACAAATTTGTCAACCGGAGCTTGAAAAAAGGGCGTTGAGAGGTTACATTGCCAAGGTGATCAGGAACCGTGAAAAATCTCTCAACCCGGTGGAGATCAAGATGCAATCTGTCAGTAATCAAATCCAATCTTATCTGGCCAACGCCTCCGGCATCCGCAAGATGTTCGAGGCCGGTCTGGAGCTTCGCAAACAGTATGGGGACGACCAGGTCTACGACTTCAGTCTGGGCAATCCCGATCTGCCGCCGCCGCCCGCGGTCAAGGCCGCGCTGGAAAAGATCGCCGCCCGCGCCGATCGGCCGTTTGCGCTCGGCTACATGCCCAACGCCGGGTATCCCGAACTGCGCGAGAAACTCGCCGCCCGGCTCTCCCGGGAGCAGGGCGTGTCGCTTCCCGGCAGCCGGGTGATCCTGACCTGCGGCGCGGCGGGCGGGCTCAATGCGCTGTTCCGGTCGATCCTCTCCGCCGGCGACGAGGTGCTGACCCCGACCCCCTACTTTGTGGAGTACGACTTCTACGCCGCCAACGCGGGGGGCGTCCTGCGCCGGGTGCCGACCCGGCAGCCGGGGTTTGAACTCGATCTCGCCGCCTTCGAGGCGGCGTTCAGCGAGCGGACCCGCGCGGTGATCCTCAACTCGCCGAACAACCCGACCGGGCGCATCTACCGCCCGGAGGAGCTCGCGGCGCTGGCCGAACTGGTGCGCAAGGCCGAGCGGAAGTTCGGGAGAGCCATCTTCGTGGTCTCCGACGAGCCCTACCGGTTTTTGAATTTCGACGGGGTGGAGATTCCCTCGGTTTTCCGCTATTTTGAGCATTCGGCGGTGATCGGATCCTACTCCAAGAGCCTGTCGCTGGCCGGAGAGCGGCTCGGCTATGTGGCGGTCAACCCCGCGCTGGAGGACGGCGGCGAACTGATCAATGCACTGATCCTCTGCAACCGGATCCTCGGGTTCGTCAACGCGCCGGCCATCGCCCAGCAGATCCTGCTGGAGTGTCTGGATTGTCAGGTCGATCTGGAGATTTACCGCCGTCGCCGCGACGCCATGGCCGCGATGCTCGACGCGGCCGGAATCGAATATCAGCTGCCGGCGGGCGCCTTCTACTTCTTCCCGAAGACCCCCACCGCCGACGAGCGCGAACTGGTCGAGGCGCTGCTCCAGGAGCGCATTCTGGCGGTGCCGGGCCGCTCATTCGGAACGCCGGGGTACATCCGGCTGGCCTTCTGCGTGGAGGAGTCGGTGATCGCCGCCGCCGCGCCGGGCTTCCGCCGGGCGGCGGAGCGCTGCCGCCGGGGCGGGGGGACCGGCGCATGACCTCCTCCCGGAACTTGGATCTCGCGGTCCTCAACGAGATCAGCCACATCATGGTGCGCGAGAAGAGCGTTTCGGCCCTGCTGGGGCAGGCGCTCGACGCGCTCTACTGCCAGATGGGGCTGTTGCGCGGCACGGTGACGCTGCGCGAGGGCGATGAGCTGGTGATCGAGGCTTCGCACGGACTCAGCGAGGAGGAGCGTCGGCGCGGACACTACCGGCTGGGGGAGGGGATCACCGGGCAGGTGGCCGTTGCGGGCAAGGCCCGGATCATTCCCGACGTCAGCTGCGAGCCGGAGTTCCTGAACCGGACCGGCAGCCGGAACGAGCATTCGCATGTGGCGTTCATCTGTGTGCCGATCCTGCATCAGCAGCAGGTCATTGGCACGCTGAGCATCGACCGGGAGATGACCGGCGACGCCGATCTGGAGCGGGACTTCAATCTGCTGGAGATCGTCGCCGGACTGCTGGCCGAGGCGGTCGCCCGGCTCCATGTCGAGCTGGAGGCCCGCGAACAGCTGCTGAACGAGAACTACCGGCTGCAGCAGCAGTTGCAAAGTCCGACCCGGCCGCCGGAAATCATCGGCGACTGTCCGGCCATGCGCAACATCTACGCCATGATCGAGCAGGTGGCCGACAGCGACGCCACCGTGCTGATCCGCGGCGGTTCCGGCACCGGCAAGGAGCTGGTGGCCCGGGCCATTCAGCGACTGGGCGCCCGGAAAAACCGGCCTTTCGTGGTGGTCAACTGCGCGGCGTTGCCGGAAAATCTGATCGAAAGCGAACTCTTCGGGCACGAGCGGGGGGCCTTCACCGGGGCGACGGCGCGCCGGATCGGGCGGGTCGAAGCGGCCGACACCGGGACGCTGTTTCTGGATGAGATCGGCGACATCTCGCTGCCGGTCCAGGTGAAGCTGCTGCGCTTCATTCAGGAGCGGACCTTCCAGCGGGTGGGCAGCAATCACGAGCTGCGCTCCGACGTGCGGATTCTGGCGGCGACCAGCCGCGATCTGGAAAAGCTGATGACCGAGGGCAAATTCCGCGAGGACCTCTACTACCGGTTGAACGTCTTTCCGATTCAGGTTCCGGCGCTGGCCGAGCGGCGCAGCGATATTCTGCCGCTGGCGGAGCACTTTCTGGAAAAATTCAATGTCCGTTACCGGCGGCAGCTCCGGGGGATCAGCTCCAACGCCGTGCGACTGATGCTCGCCCACTCCTGGCCCGGCAACGTCCGCGAGCTGGAAAACTGCATGGAGCGGGCGGTGCTGACCGCCCGCGGCGAACTGGTGGAGCCGGAAAATCTGCCGCCGGCGCTGCAGGGACTGAATGCGCCGCCGCAGCCGATGGACTGGGGCGAGATCGGTGATTTCAAGCAGCAGGTGGAGGATCTGGAGCGGCAGTTGATCACCCGGGCGCTGCGGCGCTTCCGGGGGAATGTGGCGGCGACGGCCCGGGGGTTGAATCTCTCCGGGCGGGTGCTGCGTTATAAAATCAAACAGTTGGCGATCGACGTCCGCGAACTGGTGCGCGCGGAGGTCCCTCCCGGCGAAAAGGAAGGCGGAGTGTGAGAAAATGAAGAAAGTTCTGGTTGTCGGCGGCGCCGGCTATATCGGAAGCGCCTGTGCGGAGTATCTGCTCGACCACGGCTACGAGGTGACCGTGTTCGACGGGCTGATCACCGGACACCGCAGCGCGGTGGATCCGCGGGCGCGCTTTGTGGAGGGCAATCTGGAGGACCGCGAGCTGATCATGCGGGTCTGCCGCGAGGGGAAGTTTGACGCAGTGATGCACTTCGCCGCCTTTTCGCTGGTCGGCGAGTCGATGCAGAACCCCTCGAAGTATTTCCGCAACAATCTCGCCTTCGGGATCAATCTGGCGGATGCGGCGGTGGCCGGCGGGGTGGAGCGAATCGTCTTCTCCAGCACCGCGGCGACCTTCGGACAGCCGGAATCGATTCCGATTCGCGAGGACGATCGCCAGCTGCCGATCAACCCCTACGGCGAATCCAAACTCTGCTTTGAAAAGGTGCTCAAGTGGTACCACCAGATCCACGGCTTGCAGTACGCGGCGCTGCGCTACTTCAACGCGGCCGGCGCCACCGGGCGCTACGGCGAGGATCACCGGCCGGAGAGCCATCTGATCCCGATTGTGCTGCAGGCGGCTCGCGGCAAGCGCGACAAACTCATGATCTACGGCGACGACTACGACACCGAGGACGGAACCTGCATCCGCGACTACATTCACATTCTCGATCTGGCGCAGGCGCACGAGCTGGCGCTCTCGGCGCCGGAGTCGGGGCATTACAATCTCGGGACCGGCAACGGGCTCAGCGTCAAGACCATTGTCGAGGCGGCGCGCCGGGTCACCGGGCGCGAAATCCGTACCGAGATCGCGCCGCGTCGGCCCGGCGATCCGGCCCGGCTGATCGCCTGCAGCGACCGGGCCCGGAAACTGCTGGGCTGGAAGCCGCAGTTCGAGAACGTCGAGGCGATCATCGAGTCGGCCTGGAACTGGCAGCTGAGCCATCCGGAGGGCTATCCGGATTGAGATGAGCGCCTGGCACGAACTGGGGCCGTTTACGGTTTTCGACCTCGAGACCACCGGCATGAGCGCGGTTCACGATCGGATCGTGGAGCTGGCGGCAGTGCGGATCGAGCGCGACGGTTCGCTGCGGCGTTATCAGCAGCTGGTCAATCCGGGGCGGCGGATTCCGCCGGGCGCCACCCGGATCCACCACATCACCGATGAGATGGTGGCCGCGGAGCCCGGATTCGAGCTGGTCGGAGCCGAATTCCTGCAACTGGCCGAGGGCTCCACGCTGGTGGCGCACAACGCCCGGTTCGACCTGAGTTTTCTGCAGGAGAGCCTGGCCCGGTGCGGGCTGGAGCTGTGGCGCGGGCGGACGCTGGATTCGATCCGGCTGCTGAAGCAGAGTCATCCGGGGTTGCCCTCCTACAGCTTGCAGACCTTGCGACGGCTGTTCGCGCTGGAGGATCCCTGGCGTGAAATGGAGGCGCACCGCGCCGGAGCCGATGTGGAGTGGACGCGGCAGTTGCTGGCGCTGTCGTTGACGGAACTAATCAAAAGGAAATAGAAGATGTCAGAACTGGTGGAACTGTTCGCGCGTCATTACGGACGCAGGCCGGAGGTGCTGTCCCAAGCTCCGGGGCGGCTGGAGATTCTGGGCAACCACACCGACTACAATCAGGGCTTTGTGCTGAGCTGCGCCGTGGCGCAGACCACCGAGATGGCGCTGGCCCGGTGCGAGGGCCGGGAGTGCCGGATCGTGGACTTCCGGGAGCCGCAGCGCGAGCCGGGCGGCCGGAGTTTCCGGCTCGACGAGATCGAGACGGCGCGGCCCCGGGACTGGACCAACTACGTCAAGGGCGTGATCGTCGAGCTGCGGCGGCGGGGTATTGAGATCGGCGCCTTCGAGGCGGCGATCCGGAGCACGGTGCCGCTTTCGGCGGGGATGTCGAGTTCGGCGGCGCTGGAGATGGCGACCGGCTGCGCGCTGGCCGCCGCCTTCGGGGTGCAGCTGGACCGGGCCGAATGGGCCCGGATCGGGCAGGGGGTGGAGAACCACTATCTGGGTTTGAAGTCGGGGCTGCTCGATCAGTTCAGTTCGCTGTTCGGGCAGAAGGATGCGCTGATCCTCTCCGACTTCCGCTCGGTGGAGGTGGTGCGCACGGTGGCGGTGCCGCCGGGTTACTGCTTTATCGTGGCCAATTCGATGGTCAAACACAATCTGGTCGATTCCGAGTACAATGTCCGGCGCCAGGACTGCGAAAACGCGGCGGCGAAACTGGCGGCGATCTACCCGGGAGTGAAAACCCTGCGGGACGTTTCGGTGGCGCAGCTCGAGGCGGCGAAGGCGCAGCTCTCCGAGCGCGAATTCCGCCGGGCCGCGCATGTGGTCGGCGAGGGCGACCGGGTGGCCCGGGCGGTGACGGCGCTCGACGCCCACGACGCGGCGGCCTTCGGGCAGCTGCTGTTCGAGTCGCACGAGTCGAGCCGGGTCAATTTTGAGAACAGTACGCCGGAGCTCGACTATCTGGTGGAACTGGCCCATTCGATTCCCGGTTGTCTGGGGGCCCGGCTCTCCGGCGGCGGCTTCGGCGGGATCACCATTCACCTGGTGGAGCAGGAGTGCGCCGCGGAGTACGGGGCCCGGTTGCAGGCGGCCTACCGGCTCCGGACCGGGATTCAGCCGGAGGTGATCGCCTGCTCCATCGGCGACGGGGCCACGGCCCGGAAGCTGTAAGTCATCGTAACGATTGAGGATTGAGAAAATGCGGATTTTAAGCGGGATTCAGCCTTCGGGCATTCCCCATCTGGGCAACTATTTCGGAATGATGCGGCAGGCGGTGGAGATGCAGCGCAAGGGCGAGACCTTTCTGTTCATCGCCGACTATCACTCGCTGACCACGCTGCCGGATCCGGAGCAGTTGCGGAAAAACACGCTGGGCGTGGCGCTGGACTTTCTGGCGCTGGGGCTCGATGTGGAGAAGACGGTCTTCTTCCGCCAGTCGGAGGTGCCGCAGGTGACCGAGCTGATGTGGATTCTGAGTCCCTACACCACGGTGGGGCTGCTGGAGCGGGCGCACAGTTACAAGGACAAGCTCGCGCACGGCTTTGTGCCGAACCACGGGCTGTTCTCCTATCCGGTGCTGATGGCGGCGGATATCCTGCTCTATCAGGCGAATCTGGTGCCGGTGGGCAAGGATCAGAAACAGCATCTGGAAATCACCCGCGACATCGCGCTGCGCTTCAACCGGGAGCGCGGCGAGATCTTCACCATCCCCGAGGAGTACATCCCCGAGAGCGTGGCGGTGGTCCCCGGCACCGACGGTCAGAAGATGAGCAAAAGCTACAACAACACCATCCCGATCTTCGCCCCCGAAAAGGTGCTGCGCAAGGCGGTGATGAACATCGTCACCGACTGCACGCCGATGGAGGAACCCAAGGATCCGGAAAAGTGCAACGTGATCGCGCTCTACAAGCTGGTGGCCTCGCCGGAGGAGGTCGAGGCGATGAAGTCGCGCTACCGGGCCGGTAATTACGGCTACGGTCACGCCAAACAGGCGCTCTTCGAGCGGCTGTGGGAGTACTTTGCGCCGATGCGCGCCCGCCGGGCCGAGCTTGAACAGAACCTCGACTACGTCCGGCAGGTGCTGACCCGGGGTGCGGAACGGGCTTCCGTGGTGGCCGAGGTCACCATGGCGAAAGTCCGGCAGGCGGTGGGGTTGCGCTGAGCTGCCCCCGGCGGCGAGGCGGGGGAGGGGACCCTTCTGCGCTCACTCCCGGCAGGCGGTGATGCGCATGGCGTTCTCGATCGGCTGCTCCGAGATCAGCAGCAGATACCCGCCGCCCCCGCAGCCGGTGACCTTCCAGCCGTGGGCCTGACTCCGGTAGCGGGCGATGGCCTCGCGCATTTCCGGAGTCTCCATGTTCGGGAACATCTCCAGCTGCGCTTCGAAGCAGCGACGGGTGGCGTCCCCCCAGGCGGCGACGTCGCCGCGGAGCAGGGCCTGCCAGCACTGTTCGGTGGCGGCGCTGAGCTTCCGGGCGCTCTCAAGATTGATCCGGGTGTTGCCCAGCACATCGTAATTGGCGGTGCGCTGGGGCAGGGCGATCAGCCACAGATGCTCCTCAAGGAACCGGAGCGTCGCTTCCGCCGTCACGCTGTCGATCGACTTCGGCCAGTAGCCGTGGTCGTAATTGAGCTTGTTCAAGCCCGGCAGCAACAGGCCGAGCGCATCCTGCGAGCCGCTGATGGTCCGCGTCCCCGGCGGGTTTTCGATGCAGAAGAGCATCCGGGCCAGCTCCTCGCGGTTGCCGGCGGGAAATTGAGTCTGCCACAGTTCGACCGCCTTTTTGCGAGAACTGGTGGCCATGCCGCTTTTGTCGTTGAATTCACACTCAGGCTCAATGGAGACGGTGATGACCGCGCCGGGCGTGAGTTCGTTGACGAAGGGCTGGTCCAGCCAGCCGCCGCAGAGTTCCACCCGGTAGGGAATGCGGCACTCCTGCCGCAGCGCCGTGGTGGAGCGGGCCGGAAGTCCCGGATGCGGAACCCGGCGGCTGACCACCAGCTGGATCCCGAGTTCGCGGCAGAACGCCTCTTTCTGCGGCGAGAAGCCGTCGGAGTTCACGAAAAAGATGTCCGGCTTGAGTTCCCGGACCTCCTTTTCAAAGTCCATGATGCCGGAACCGGAGTTGATCCAGGCGTCTTTGACGCAGCGCAGCGCCTTGACCATGTAGAGCCGTTCCTGTTCGGAATTGATGGTCTTGCGGGCCTTCAATCCGTAGATGGTCCGGTCCGACCCCAATCCGACATAGAGATCGCCGTATCCGGCGGCCTCCTCGAAAAAAGCGACGTGCCCCGAGTGCAGCATGTCGTAACAACCCGAGACAAAGACTTTTTTTCTGCTCATTCCCGTTCCTGTCATCATGATTTTCCGGCCACTCCGCCGTCTGGACCGTGCGCGGCGGCGCTCCAAGTTTTTATGGCTCCGCCCCGGAGCCTCCGAAATATATCCGCCATTCCGGAAAAGTCAAGCGCCGACACCGGAGCGGTTTCCCCGCTTCGCGCTCAGCGTGCGTCGCCGGTCAGCGCCCGCTGCCGGCAGCAGAGATCGGCCAGCACCAGCGCCGCCATCGCTTCGACCACCGGCACCAGCCGGGGGCAGAGGCAGGGATCGTGCCGACCGTGAATGACGATCCGGCGGGGCGCGCCCTGTTCATCCACCGTGGTCTGGGGCTGCGCAATGGAGGGCGTCGGCTTGACCGCGATCCGGAAGACGATCTGCGCTCCGGTGGCGATGCCGCCGAGGATCCCCCCGGCATGGTTGGTCATCGGCCCCTCCGGTCCGAACGGATCGTTGTTCTCGCTGCCGCGCCGCGCGGCGACGGTGAAGCCGTCACCGAACTCAATGCCTTTGACCCCGCCCAGCGACAGCATGGCGTGGGCCAGCAGCGCGTCGAGTTTGTCGAACACCGGCTCCCCCCAGCCGGGCGGCACGCCGGTGATCCGGCATTCGACCAGCCCGCCGACGCTGTCGGTCGCTTTCCGGGCGGATTCGATCACTTCGGCCATGGCCGCGGCGGCCCCGGGATCAGGGCAGCGGACCGGATTGTCCTCGATGGTTGCCGCCAGAAACTGCCGCGCCCGGACCTCTCCCACCGCCACGGTTCCGGCGGTGATCTGAATGCCGAACGGCTGCAACACCTTGCGGGCCACCGCGCCGCCCGCGACCCGGGCCGCGGTTTCGCGACCGCTGGAGCGACCGCCGCCGCGGTAGTCGCGGATCCCGTATTTCCGGAAATAGCCGTAGTCGGCGTGGCCGGGACGGAATACCGTGGCCAGTTCGCCGTAATCACGAGAGCGCTGATCGGTGTTTCGGATCAGCAGCGCCAGCGGAGTGCCGGTGGTCCGCCCTGCGAAGACGCCGGAGAGGATCTCCACCTGATCCGGTTCCCGGCGGGGCGTGGTCAGGGCGGACTGGCCCGGCCGCCGCCGGTCGAGTTCGCGCTGAATCTCGGCGGCGCTCAGCTCCAGATTGGGCGGCACGCCGTCGAGGACCGCGCCGAGCGCCGGTCCGTGGGATTCGCCGAAGGTGGTGAGTCGGAAAAATTCCCCGAAAGTGTTGCCGCTCATCTCAGATCCATCCTTTCCGGCGCAGTTGGTTCAGCAGCTCCGCGGCCACCTCCGGGACCGGACGCTCCCCCCGGATCGGGAACACCAAGTCCGCACATTGCCGGTAGAACGCCTCCCGGCTGCGGCGTTGTTCCTCGAACCGGGCCCGGGGATCCGGCCCCTGCAGAAACGGCGGCAGTCCGTGCGCCTCGATTCGGCGGAATGCCGTCTCCGGATCGATCTCCAGATAGATGAAAAACCCCAGACTTTTGAGCTCCTCCGGATGCAGCAGCCGATTGGCCGGGGCGCCGCCGCCGAGCGCGTAGACCCGGCTCCGGTCCGCTCCGCCCGCCAGACTCCGGATCGTCTCCGCCTCCTGTTCCCGGAAGAACGGCTCCCCGTAACGCTGAACGATCTCCCGGCAGCTCAGCGCCTGACCGAAACGCAGCCGGAACTGCTGCTCCAACGCCTGATCGGTGTCGATGAACTCCCGGTTGAGGGCTGCCGCCAGCAGCCGACCGTGGGTACTCTTGCCGCAGTGCTTGAGTCCGCCGAGCACGAGACTGGTCATAACACCGAGTCCGGACGCACGATCTGAGTCCCGATTCCGCGGTCGGTGAAGATCTCCAGCAGCAGCGAGTGGGTGCGGCGTCCGTCGATCAGGTGAACCTTGTTGATGCCCGCCTCCAGCGCCTTGACGCAGCTGGCGACCTTGGGCAGCATGCCGCCGGAGAGGACCTTGCGCTGAATCAGCCCGGGCAGATCCACCGTGCAGATGGTGGGGATCACCGTGTTCTCATCGGCGGGATCCTCCATAATGCCGGGGACGTCGCTCATAAAGACCAGTTTCCGCACATGCAGCGCCGCCGCGATCTGGCAGGCGGCGACGTCGGCGTTGATGTTGTAAACCTGCCCGTCGGGGCCGGTCCCGAGGGGGGTGATCACCGGAATCAGTCCGGCGTTCAAGGCGTCGATGATCCGGGCGGTGTCCACCCCGACGACCTCGCCGACGAAACCGACATCCTCGAGTTCTCCGGTCTCCGGATTTTTCGACCGGGTCGGCTCCGCCCGCAGAATGTTCTTGCCGGAGAGCGAGGCCATCTGCCCGCCGGCGGCCCGGCCGAGTTCGACCAGCTCGCGGTTCACCACCTGATGCAGCACTTCATCCACCACTTTGATCGTCCGCTCGCAGGTGTAGCGCAGCCCGTTGACGAACTTCACCGGAATGTTCTGACGCCGCAGTTCGGCCGAAATCGCCTTGCCGCCGCCGTGCACCACGATCGGCTTGAAGCCGATGCACTCCATCAGCACCACGTCGCGCATGGTGCTGCGCACCAGCGCGGGATCCTCCATGGCGCTGCCCCCGAATTTGATCAAGATCAGCGCGTTCCGGAACTTCTGAATATACGGCAGTGCTTCCAGCAGGACTTCCGCCTTTTCCACCGAGCTGTTCATGGCCACTCCCCCGCAAACGTTCAGTATTGAATCAGCATGGCGCCCCAAGTCAGGCCGCCGCCGAAGGCGGTCAGCAGCACATAGTCACCGGGCTGGATCCGCCCGGCGCGGGCCGCTTCGTCGAGGCAGAGCCCGATCGAGGCCGCCGAGGTGTTGCCGAACCGGTTGATGTTGATGAAGACCCGGTCCTCCGGCACATCCAGCCGCTGCGCCAGCGACTGAATGATTCGCAGATTCGCCTGATGCGGAATGACCAGCTTGATCGCCGAAGCGTCGACTTTCGCCTCTTCGAGGACCCGGCGGCAGCTGGCGGACATGTGGTTGACCGCCAGTTTGAAGACGTCCTTGCCGGCCATGAAGATCGAGTGCTGATGCGCCGCCACCGTCTCCGGCGAAGCCGGGTTGCGCGAACCGCCCGCCGGCAGCTTCAGAATTTCCGTGTAACTGCCGTCGGAGTGCAGATCGCTGGCGATGACGAAGTCGGGGCGGTCGTCCGCGACGTTCTCCAGCACCACCGCACCGGCGCCGTCGCCGAACAGCACGCAGGTATTGCGGTCGGCCCAGTTGACGATGCAGGAGAGTTTTTCCGCCCCCACCACCAGCACATAGCGATACTTCTTATTCGCTTTCATCAGCGAGTAGGCGACCTCCAGCGAATAGAGCAGCCCGGAACAGGCCGCCTCCAGATCGAAACTGAAGGCGTTGGTCGCCCCCAGCTTCTGCTGCAGCAGACAACCGGTGCTGGGAAAGACGTAGTCCGGGGTAATGGTGGCGCACACGATTGCACTCAAATCGGCCCCGGTGATACCCGCTTGGTCCAGCGCCCGGCGCGCCGCCTGCTCGGCCAGATCGCTGGTGGCCTGTTCGGGGGAGGCCAGCCGCCGCTCTTCGATTCCGGTCCGGGTCCGGATCCACTCATCATTGGTTTCGACCATCTTTTCGAGGTCGGCATTGGTCAGAATTCGTTCCGGCACATAGGAGCCGGTTCCTTTTATCCGGATGCTCACGATTTCTCCTCAAGGCTGCGCGGCGGCGGCCGCGGCCGCCAGTTCGCGCGTGGTGGTATGCGTTTGGCTGATGCTTTCGACGATTTTCTCGTTCAGCCCGAATTTGATGCAGTCGGCCGCCACCCGGATCGCGTTGCGAATCGATTTGGGGGAGGACGAACCGTGCCCGATACTGCAAATTCCGTTGATTCCCAGCAGCGGAGCGCCTCCGAGCTCCTCGGCGTCGCCGAAGGATTTGAGTTCGCGGAAGGCGTTGCGGCTGAACATGGCGCTGGTCTTGCGCAGCATGTTCTTGGTGAAGACGCTCTTCAGCCAGAAAATGGTGGACCGGGCCAGCCCCTCGCTGCATTTCAGAAAGACGTTGCCGGTGAAGCCGTCGCAGATCAGAACGTCGGCAGCCCGTTCAAAAATGGCGTCCGCCTCCACATTGCCCACAAAATTGAGCGGCAACTGCTCCAGAATCGGAAACGCCTCCTTGGTCAGTTTGTTGCCTTTGATGTCCTCGCCGCCGACGCTCAGCAGCCCGATTCGCGGACTGCTTTCCCCGTAGAGAAACTCGGCGTAGATGCTGCCCATCACCGCGAACTGAATCAGGTGATGCGGTTCGCAGTCGGTGTTGGCGCCGCCGTCGGCCAGGATGAACCGTCCACCCTGGGCGGGCATGTTGGTGGCGATCATCGGCCGGTCCACGCCCGGCAGGGTGCGGACCAGCACTTTGGTGGAGGCCACCGCCGCGCCGGTGTGGCCGGCGCTGACGATCGCCTCGACCTGCTTTTCCTTGAGCAGCCGGGCGCAGACGGTCATCGAGGAGTTCCGCTTGGCCCGCAGCGCAATGGAGGACGGATCGCGCATTTCCACCACGGTTTCCGCGTGCTGGACCTTCAAATGCGGATGGTCGGCGATTCCATACTTTTCCAGATAGAACGCCAGTTTGGCGGCATGGCCGACCAGTACGATTTCGTAATCCGGGAAATCGTACAGCGCGGCGGCGACTCCTTCTACGGCCACCCCCGGAGCATAATCGCCCCCCATGGCATCGACGGCGATCCTCATGATGACGACGCAGGGTTCGGACGGACTCAGGCCTCGACGGTCAGCACCTGACGGCCCTTGTACTGGCCGCAGTTCGGGCAGACCCGATGCGGCGCCACCGGCGCCGAGCAGTTGGTGCAGAACGTGGCCTGAACGCCCTCGTAACGGTTGGCCGCCTTGCGCAGGCGCTTCTTCATCTTCGACTGTTTTCTCTTGGGAACTGCCATTTTGCGTGCCTCCAGAAATGATTGCTGTAATTTTTCAAAGGTCCGTATCTCTTAAAGGACTATAAATATACCCCCTGAATCCGAAATTGCAAATCCGGTTCGCGGGAAGAGCGCTCTGAACGGCGTGGAATCCGGTTTTTTTTGGTCGCTGGGCATTGATTTACGGCGGGGACGGGACTATATTATAAAAATAAGCAAGGGTGCCGGGATCCGGCAGGATGGAGGTAGGTTTATGAGTATGGTGGAGATGGTGTTTTTCACGATCGCCGGCGGCATTACGCTGCTGGTGTTTTTTCTGGGCATGGCCCAGCTGTCGCGTTTTTACAAGAGTTTCCGCGAGGCCCGGGCCGAGGTCGATACCAATCTGCTGGCGGTGATCGCCCAGATCAAGCGGTTGAACCTGACCATCGCCGAGCTGGCGGTCGAACAGCGGCGGCTGTCGCGCCTGATGCTCGAGCAGATCGAGCTTAAAAAAGCCGAGATGACCGGCGATTTTGAAATCGTCGAAGAGCCGCTGCCCGAACCGCCCTCCCGGAATGCGTAAAAAACCTCGGAAATTTTGCGTTCCCGGCTTGCAACCGGGCGGATTGTGCAGTACAATATGGAAAAGTAAGGTCAGACGACCGGAGTCCGGAATATTGATCCACAGTGTAGGAGTGGTCGGCGAATGAAAAAGTTTCTCTTGATTTTGGGGGTGTCCGCGTTGATGTTCGGCGGCAGTGCGGTTCGGGCCAACGATATTGCCGAAAAGGTGCTGCTCTATCTGCCGAACCGGGTGATCGACGCCTTCGATACCTTCAGCGTCAACATCGGCGTCGGGCCGGTGCTGCGGGCCGAGCTGATGGCCACCCGCGCCTGCGTGGTCGGCGGCGGCATCGGGCTCTCCTGCATGCTCTACAAGGATTACAACCGCCAGTACGGCGTCGGCATCGACAACGGCTGGTACTATCAGCTGATCTGCCTGGGTGAGGCCGAACAGCAGCGCACCGCCGGCAGCTCCCTGATCATGGATTATCAGAACTTCTTCGCCGGGATGCCGCTGCCCGATGAGCGCAACTATCAACTGCCCGACGGCCCCCGCGACTACTGGCAGATCGGCGGCGCCCTGGGCGGGCTGGTGGTCGGTGAGGTCTATCTCCACCCGCTGGAGATCGCCGACTTCATCACCGGGTTCTTCTTCTTCGACCTGACCGGCGACGACATCGTGCTCGACGATCTGCGTTAACCCGAAGGATGACTTTCCACTGCCGACGTTGCGGTAATTGCTGTCGAGGAGCCGGGTTCGTCCGGCTCAGCGCGGCGGAAATTACCGCAATTTCCGTTTATCTGGGGCTCGATGAGCTCCGTTTCATCGAACAATTCACCCGGCTGGCCCCCGACCGCGGCGCGCTGGCGCTGATCGATCAGCCGGATGAGAGTTGCATTTTTCTGGAGGAAAGGGAGGGCGCGCCGACTTGCCTGATCGAGCCGGTCAAGCCCCGGCAGTGCCGCGATTTCCCGCTGGTCTGGAATTTTCCCGGCTGGGAGCGCGTGTGCGCGGCCGGAAAGGATGAGCAGAAGAAATCATGAAGAAACTGGGATCTTTGATTGTGCTGTCCGGCCCGAGCGGGGTCGGCAAATCGTCGCTGATCAAGGCGCTGCTGGCGGCGGAGCCGGAGCTGAAATTTTCGATCTCCTGCACCACCCGGGCGCCGCGTCCGGGCGAGGTGGATCATCGCGACTACCACTTCCTGACGGTGGCGGAGTTCGAGGCGCGGTTGCGGGCGGGAGCCTTTGTCGAGCACGCCGCGGTGCACCGCAACTATTACGGCACTTTGCGCAGCGAGGTGCTGGAGCCGACCCGCGCGGGACAGGATGTGCTGCTGGACATCGACGTGCAGGGCGCCCGCCAGATCCGGGCGGCCGCGGCGCGGGATCCGGAACTGGCCCGGTCGGCGGAGTTCCTGTTCATCGGCCCGCCCTCTTTGGCGGTGCTCGAGGCGCGGTTGCGCGGGCGCGGCACCGACGACGAGCCGACGATCCGGCTGCGTTTGTCCAATGCCGAGGCCGAACTGCGGGCCTGGTGTGAATACGATTATGTGATTGTCAACGACCGTCTGGAGGAGGCGGCGGCGGAGCTGATCGGTCTGGTGCGCACGTTGCGGCTGCGGGCTCCGCGTTGGCGGGAGAACCCATTCGGCCTGACGGAGGGAGAGTGATGGAAAAACGTTTGATCGTGCTGGGAGTGACCGGCGGCATCGCCGCCTACAAGAGCGCGGAGTTGTGCAGCCGGCTGGTTCAGGCCGGGTATCCGGTGCAGGTGGTGATGACCGCCAACGCCCGGCAGCTGGTGGCGCCGCGCACCTTTGCGACGCTGTCGCACCTGCCGGTGATCGACAGTCTGTGGGAGGTTCCGGACTGGCGGCCCGAACATGTGGCGCTGGCCGCCCGGGCGGCGCTGCTGGTGGTGGCTCCCGCCACCGCCAACTTCCTCGGGAAATACGCCAACGGCATTGCCGACGACGCGCTGACCACGCTGGCGATCGCCTTCGACGGCCCGGTGATTCTGGCCCCGGCGATGAATCCGGTGATGTGGCGCCATCCGGCGGTCCGGCACAACGCGGAGCTGTTGCGGTCGCGCGGCGTGGAGCTGGTGGGTCCGGAGGAGGGGCATGTGGCCTGCGGCGAACCGGGGGTGGGGCGGATGTCGTCGCCGGAGCAGATTTTTGCGGCCATCGCCGCCCGGGTGCCGCGGGAGTCCTGAGCCCAGGTTCCGGCGCGGGAAAAAGAGAAGCGGGAAGGCGATCCGGCTCGGTCGGGTCGCCTTCCCGCTGTTTTACCGGCTCCGCCCGGAGGCGGAGCCGGTAGCGCCTCAGCGTTTCGGGGTCTCCACGCAGAGGTTGATTTCGGGAATCGGGTCGTTGAAGACCCGGCTGAGGGCCGGGAGCTCCTTGCAGAGCCGCGGCCACCAGCGGATCACGTTCTCCTCCCCGGCCGGTTTCAGCAGCCGGGTGACGTTGAGCCGGTGCATCCAGCCGGGGGCGGCGACCGCCTGGCCGTTGATGAGGAGCCAGCCCAGGTGGACCGGCGACTCCAGATAGAGTTCGCTGTTCCGGGGCGTTGCCGGGGTCCGGAACCGGGTCTCCAAATAGAGGTAACGCTGCCGCTGGCCGGCCTGAACCGGGGTGGTGACGTTGAACTCGGTGGCGGCGCGCCAGTCGGTCAGCGGCAGCACCTGCTGCGGCGCGTCGGTGGCGGACAGGAAGAAGACCCCGGTCACGCCGCTGGGCCGCGGCCGCGACTGCTGGTCGGGGATCCGGCCGTCGATTTCGAGCTCCAGCACCAGTTTCCCGGAGTCGGGCACCGGGAAGAAGAAGCAGTGATTCGGGACTCCGCCCAGCGGTTGCCGGACCGGCGCCGGTTTGCCGTTGACCCAGAGCCGGGCCTTCGGATTGAGTCCCCAGAACCAGTACTGCGAAGCGAAGACCAGCTCCACGCGCTTCCCCTTCCACTGCGGCGGAATTTCGACTTCGCGTCGGAAGTGCGCCCGGTCCTCGTCCGCCAGCCCGAGCACGGAAAAGGCGTTGAGATTGACCTGACGGCCGCGCCGCCAGTCGAAGTCGTCCGGCGGCTGTTCGCCCCACGGTTCGGCATTGACCACCATGGTCCAGTCGCCGTTGAGATTCCGGACCGAGGGGTCCGGCCGGTCGGGCGCGGCCACCCGGTCGGCCTTCAGTTCCGGCAACGCCGGCCAGCGCCGGGAGAGGGTGTTCAGCCAGAACAGCGGAGCCTTCCCGAGATCGGGCCGCGGCGCGCCGTAGACCCGCAGCTGCATGGCGTTCAGCTTCACCTGCGGGAGGGTCAAGCGCCCGTCCTGATACTGGAAGGGGACCGCCGGATGACCCGCTTCGGAGAGCTCCACCAGCCGCTCCGGAACCGATTCGGCCCGGAAGCTCATCGGGAACTCGGCCGCGGCGGCGCCGGAGTTGATCTTGGCCGCCAGATAGAGGTCGTAGAGCCCGTTTTTGCTCCGCCAGTGTTCGCCGAAGACGTCCTCGTTGCCCGAGCCCTCGAGCGGATAGGAGTTGCGCGGCACTCCGAGGCCGTCGAGCAGCTCGCTCAGATAGCGGCGCGAGGCCGGATCGGCGACAAAGCGGCGGTTTTCGTCGCCCGCCTTCCGCCAGAAGCTCGCGCCGAGCACGATGATTTCACCGCGCCCGAGTTTGCGCCGGGCCACCGCCACCGAGCCGTCCGGCCAGGTGGCCACGGTCTCCACCGCCGGATCGACCTTTTCGAGCATCAGCGAGTCGCCGGTCTGATCGTGCTGCAGCCAGTCGAAGACCCGGCCCCGGTTGGGAACCGCGCGGCCGCGCAGGCTCGGGAACAGGGTCTGATCCGGGGTAAAGCTCACCGGCAGCGCCGGATCGCTGACGGTGTTCTTCACCTTCAGCCCGGTGAGGCGCGAGATCGGCCAGCAGTCGGCCCGCTCCGGCGCGTGCCGTCCGGTCCGGTGGGTGGCGATGAAGATGCCGCCGTTCCGGACAAAGCGCTCGATTCCCGCGAGCTCGTCCGGAGTCAGCAGTTCGGTGGCGGCGTCGAACAGCACCCGGTAGGACGGCCGGACTCCGGCCACCAGCATGGAGGGATCGACCAGATTGACCGTGCGTCCGGTTGCCTGCAACTCGCCGCGGCTCAGATCCCAGTTCCAGCCGCCCTGAAAGTGGAGGCGCGAGGCGTTCCGGACCGAGCGCAGCACCCCCAGATCGACCGGCAGCTGCTCGATCTTCCCGAGGCAGCGGATCCGTTCGCGATTGTCGGAGATCCACTGGTCGATGTCGGGTTTCCCCCAGTACTGCACCGGGTCGAACAGCCAGGTGGCCGCGTCGTTGCCGTACATGGTGTACAGCGTGATCATCTGCTGCATCCCGGCGGCGTTGTCGGGCGCGCTGCCGGGTTCGCTGCTCAGCGGCAGCCGACCGATGTAGTAGCGCGAGAACCAGGGGGCCCAGACCGCTCCGGCGCCGCCGGTCTCGTGCGGGAAGGCGCCGTAGCGCTGCAACGGCTCGAAGGTCAGGTCGATGAAGTCCCACGGGGCCATGACCAGCTGCGGTCGCCCCTCCGGATCGCCGGCCCGGAAGGAGGCGAGGAAGTTCTCCATCCCCAGCAGCCGGTAGCGCGAGGCGAAGTCGATGACCAGAAAGTAGAGCCGGTTCCGGACCGGATCGGCCGAGGGGTAGTGCCAAGGGCCGTCGGTGCCGAGGAAGATGTAACCCGGAATCGGGCCGCCGGAGCCGGACAGCACGATGGTGTTGGCGCCTTCGCGCAGGGCGTCGCCGACGGCGAAGCACTGGTCGTTGTCGGCGGCGAGCGGGTGGGTGTCGGTGAGACACTCCAGTTTCCGGCCGTTGAGCGTCACCTCAAAGAGCGGCGAGAGTCCGCCGTGCCAGGCGCTGCGGGCGATGTGCAAATAGCGCAGCTCCGGCCGCGCCTCCGGGGAGACCGTGAATTCGCGTCGGAGTTCGATCTTCCGGTCGTTCGATTTCAGCATCAGCAGCAGTGGGTCGTTGCCGTCGATCCGGCTCCAGGCGCCCTCCGGCGTGAGCCGGACCAGCCATTCGCCGTTGAGTTCGAGCGATTTTTCCGGTTCGGTTTCGATGAAGTTCCGGATGGTCGGGATCTCCGTGGGCGCGTTTTTGACCCGGTGCTGCCGCAGATAGGCGCGCCAGGCCTGCCGGGCCGCCGGATCGTTGCGGTAGGCCGGGGTGGTGCCCAGCACGTTGTGGCCGAGCTCCGGCATTCCGAAGTGGGTGTTGAAGTGCTCGTAGCCGCTGAAGTGTTCGGAGTAGGCCCGGTTGGCGCTCCGGAACAGCGCGTCGGTCGCGGGGATCGGCTCGAATTCGGAGTTGATCGCCAGCCGCTGATACCCGAAGTCGGGGTGCACGACGTAGTTCGGTTCCGGCGTCAGGTGCGGCAGCGGAACCTGATTCCAGAACCAGGCGGGGCGGTCGGAGTGGGCCCAGGGCAGATAAAGATGGAAGGAGGCGTTGAGCTTCTTCGCCTCGTGCGCCGCCCAGTCGCTGACCGTGAAGTCGTAGAGTCCGGGACGCAGCTGCATGTTGGCGTTGTTGTTGTCCACCACCACATTGAGCCGGGTCTCCCCGATCCGCCGGAGCCCCTCGCGGTAGTCTTTCGGGAGCACGCCCCAGCCCAGAGTGCCGGCCACCACCGCGTCGTTGTCGAAGCGGTCGAGCCAGCGCGGATAGGCGCCGGGGGTCACCGGTTCGAGTTTCAGCCCGGCGGCGAGCGCCCCCAGTTCGGTCAGGGTGGGCGCATACAGCACCTTGACCTGGTCGCCGTCGACGCCGATCAGCCAGCAGCCGACTCCGGTGTAGACGCTCCCCGGCAGACCGCTGACCGGCAGCTCCCGCAGTTCGCCGAAGCCGGTGAAGTCAGCCGCCAGTTTGGCGGCGGTCCGCCGGGCGAACTCCGGGGATTCGGCGGTGATGGTGGTGACGGTGCCGCGTCCGCGCTCCCGGAGCACGGCTTCGAGTCTGCCCAGTCCGCGCATGTCGACCTTGACGTCCGGCGTGGCGCAACCGGCCAGCGCCAGGACTCCGAGTCCCAGCATCAGCCGGCGCCAGTGTTTGCTTGTCCGCATCTGCATTCTCTCCTGTGGGTTTATTTTTCAGATTTGGGAATCCAACTCAGATAGAGGCGCGGAACTTTCTGGTCCAGCACCCGGTTGAAGGAGGGCTCCTCCTTGCAGAGTTCCGGCCACCAGCGGATCACGTTCTCCTGCCCGACCGGTTTGAGCAGCCCGCTGACGTCGAGTTTGCGCATCCAGCCGGGCGTCGAAATCACCGTGCCGTTGATCATCAGCCAGCCGAGATGGGCGGGCGATTCCAGATAGAGCGCCGCCCCCTCCGGCCCGTCCGGCGTCGGGAACCGTTTCTCCAGATAGATGAAGCGGGTCCGGATGTCGGGCAGCGTGCGCTTGAATTCGCCGATGCGCTTTTCCGCGGCCTGCCAGTCGGTGAGCTGCTCCCGCTTGAGCGGCTGCGGTTCGGAGGCCAGGTAGAAGACCCCGGTCACGCCGCTGGGCCGGACCCGGTTCTGATCGGGCCGCAGCCGACCGTCGATCTCCAGCTCCAGCACCACGCGGCCCGAATCGGGCAGATCGAGTCCGAAGGAGTTGTTGGGCGCGCCCCCGAGCCGGGTTTGCGCGTTCGGCCACGGTTTCCCGTTGATCCAGAGCCGGGCCGCGGGCATCAGCCCCCAGAACCAATACTGCGAGGAGAAGTTCAGACTGACCCGCGACCCCTTCCAGGCGGGGGGAATCTCCACTTCGCGCCGGAAGTGGGCCACCGTCTCGTCCGGCAACCCCAGCACCGGGAAGGCGCCGAGCTCAACGGTCTTCCCCGTGTTCCACTGGAAGTCGGCCGGCGGCGTCGCGCCCCACGGCTGATTGTCGGCCACCATGGTCCAGTTCTGATTGAGCCCCAGGTACCGGTCCTGATCCGGAAACTCAAACGCCGGTTCCGGCGGCAGTTCCGGCAGGGCCGGGAACCGTTTGGCCAGCGACTTCAGCCAGAACGAGGGGGCGCTGCCCCGGTCGGGCCGGGGGGCGCCGAACAGGCGCAGCTGCATGGGGCCGAGTTTGACGCCGGGAATGGTGAGTTTGCCGTCGGCGTAGCGGAACGGGGTCGCCGGGTGCTTCAGGGCCGAGAGCTCCCGCAGCGACTCCGGACGCAGTTCCCGCGGGAAGACCAGTTCGGTTTCGGTGGTGCCTTCACGCCGGACCTTGGCCGCCAGATAGACGTCGTAGAGTCCGTTCTTGCTCCGGCGGTGTTCGAGGAACAGGTCCGAAACGCCGTTGCCGTCCCCCTTGTCCGCGCCGCGCGGCACGCCCAGCGAGGTCAGCATTTCGATCAGATAGGGGCGCGCCCCGGGATCGGCCGGCCCCGTGGCTCCGAGCCGGGCGGGGTTGCGCCACATGCCGCTGTTGCTGATCAGCTCCCCTTTGCCCACGCGGGTCCGGGCGATGGCGATTTTGCCGCTGCCGGGCGCGCGGCCGACCCACTCGGCCACCACCTCCACCGCCGGATCGGGCTTGCCGTCGGGCCAGTCGTAGACCAGTCCCCAGCTGTTGATCTCCTTGCCCCGGAGACTGGGGAAGAGCGTCTGGGTGTCGGTGAACCGGATCTTGCCGCCGGTCCCCTGATGATGGTTCACCACCTTGAGTTTGCTCAGCTCCGAAATCGGCCAGCTGTAGGCCTGTTCCGGCGTGTGCTTGCCGGTCTCGTGCACGGTGATGAAGACGCCGCCCCGCTCCAGATAGCGCCGGAGTCCGGCGAGCTCCTCGGGCGTCCAGAGCTCGGTGCAGGCGTCGAAGATCACCGGAAAGCGGTCGTTGGCCCGGTCTTTGACCAGATCCACCGGATCGATCACGTTGGAGGTGAATCCCGCCGCATAGAGGTCGCCCCGGCTGGGGTCCAGACTCCACGGCGCATTGGAGAAGGCCAGGCGCGAGGCGTTCCGGACCGAACGCAGCACGCCCACCGCGGGCGGCGCGGGTTCGAGCTTGCCGATGGCCCGGATCTGCTCCCGGTTCTGCCGGATCCAAGCGTCGATTTCCGGAACCTGATACTGGATCGGATCGAACAGCCAAGTAACAGCTTCGTCCCCCATCAGCGCGTAGAGCGTCATCATGTTCTGCATGTCGGCGGCGGTGTGGGGCGCATTCCCCGGTTCGCTGCTGATCGGCAGATCGTGCGCCGTGTAGTAGCGGGTCACCCACGGCGCCCAGATCGCGCCGCCCTGACCGGTTTCATGCGGATAGGCGCCGTAACGCTTGAACAGATCGTAGGTCAGGTCGATGAAGTCCGCCGGCGCCATCACCAGCAGCGGCCGCCCGGAGGGATCCCCCCGGCGGAAGGCCTTGAGCCAGTGCTCCAGCCCTTTGACCCGGTAGTAGGCGGCAAACTCCACCGCGTCGAAGAAGCGGGCGTTCAGCTGCGGATCCGGCGAGGGGTAGGTCCAGCGCCCGCGAGAGCCCAGAAAGGCGTAGCCCGGAACCACCTGGCCCCGGGTGTCCAGAACGATGGTGTTGACTCCGGCCTTCGCCGCTTCGCCGAGCTCGAAACATTGATCGTAGTCTCCGGTCAACGGGTGTTCGGCCGTCAGATTTTTGAGTTTCCGGCCGTTGAGTTCCACCTCAAAGCTCCGCGACATGGAGCCGTGCCAGCCGTTCAGCGCAAAATGCAGATATTTGAGGTCCCGGACCTGATCCTCCGTCAGCGTGAAGGTGCGGCGCAGCCGGACCGGCTGCGGATAGTTGCGGTAGAGCAGCAGCAGCGGATCGTTGAGCTCAAAGGGGACCCAGTCGGTGGCCGGGGCGAGGTTGAGCTCCCAGCGGCCGCGCAGATCCAGCGATTTGCCGGGCTCGTAGCCGGCGAAGGTGCGCAGCGTCGGGAAGGGGACTTCCTCGAGCGAGCGGAAGGCTCCGGCATCGCCGCAGTAGCGGCGGCCGACTTCAGCCGGATCGTAGCGGCGGACCGTCTTCAGAAACTCCACCCAGGCCGCCTTCGCCTCCGGACTTTCGGCGTAGACCGAGAGACTCAGCACCGAGTGATGTCCCAGCTCCGGAGCTGCAAAATGGGCGCTGAAGGCCGGATCCCGGGCCAGTTCGGCGGTCACCGCGCTCTGCGCCGCTCCCGCCGCCGCATCGGTGGCCGGAGCCGGTTCAAATTCGCTGGCGGAGGCGATCTTCTGATACCCCATGGAGTGGTGGGCAACATAGCCCTCCTCGGGGCGATAGTAGGGCAGCGGCGTCTGATTCCAGAGCCAGGCCGGACGCTCCGGATTGCTCCACGGCAAATAGAGGTGGTAGGCGCCGTTCAGCTGTTGCGCCTCGTGCGCCGCCCAGCGGGCCACGGTGAGGTCGAGGACGCCGGGGGCGGCCAGCAGGTTCGGATTGTTGCTGTCCACCACCAGATTCAGCCCGATCTCGCGCATCCAGCGCAGTCCGTTGCGGTAGTCCTTGGGCAGAATGCCCCAGCCGAGCGTGCCCAGCGAGACGGCGTCGTTGTCGAAACGGTCCAGCCAGCGCGGATAGGCGCGGGCCTTGACCGGTTCAACCCGGATTCCGGCGGCGAGTTGGCGCAGCTGGTCGAAAGTGGGCGCGTAGATGACGGTGACGTGACGGCCCGTCACTCCGATCAGCCAACACCCGTTGCCGGTCAGCACCGTGCCCGGCAGTTTCGAGTCCGGCGCCGGGCGGAGATCGCCGAAACCGGTGAAGTCGGCGACCAGTTTCGAGGCCAACGCCATGGCCAGTTCCGGAGTCTCCGCGGTCAGCAGCGTGCGGGTCACCTGCCCCCGCGTCTGCTCCCGGGCCTCGATCCGACCCAGTCCGCGCAGCTCGACGGTAAAGGGTTCCGCCGCCGCCGCCAGCAGCGGCAGCAGCAACAGCCAGCCGAATCCGATCGCCTTCATCGATTCACCGCCCAGTTGTTGAGGTGCCAGACCGAGGGGTTGTTGGGATCCGGACCCTTGCCGATCCGGGTGGGCATGACCTCGGTGTGGCCGTCCACAAAGAGCATGTTGAGCCGGCCCTGATGGCGGTAGACCAGCAGATTTTTGGTCACGATCGCGCCGGAGGCGGCGAAGGAGTCGAAGTCCTCGCCCAGCTCCGCGCCGTTCGGCCGCGAGAGCTCGATCCGGTAGATCACCGCCTCGGTCATCGCGTATTTCCGGGAGGGGTTCTTCATCCGGGAGTATTTGTTGTTCAAAAACGCTCCATCGTAGGTGATGTATCCCGACATGTTGTTGGGATAGGAGGACATGCCGTTGGCCCCGTAACTGGTCTGGTCCTCCCCCGGATTGGTCCCCTGATGGCGGTTCTGGAAGCCGTTGGCGGGGCAGTTCCAGATGCCGAGCGTGGCGGTGGGGCTGGTGCCGTCGCCGTTGAGGTTTTCGCGGATCTTGGGCAGGCCGCCGCCGCTGATCAGCAGTTCACCCCAAGTGGGGTGCGCATTGCCGTCGTAGCAGGCGAAGGGGGTGCGGTCGTCGTAGTTCCCGGCGTAGATCTGGAAGCCGGTGCCGAACTGCTTGAGATTGCTCAGGCACTTCACCGATTGCGCCTTGCCTCGCGCCGAATTCAGCGCGGGCAACAGCATGGAGGCGAGGATGGCGATGATCGCGATCACCACCAGGAGTTCGATCAGCGTGAAGGTCTCGGTGCGGGTCCCGGTCCCGGTCGACCGGCGGAGCGGAGAGTACGGGAGGCGATTCATGGTTTATCCTTTCTCGTTGAGGGGGTTGGCCACCAGTTGATAAAAATCGTGATCCGGCCGCGCCGCGGCGGGCGAAAGCAATGCGTTCAGAGTCTGATCGGCGATCTCCGCCACGGAGTTGTCGAAGAACGTACAGGGGAAGGGCACCAGAAACTCCAGCTCCCGGTGGCGGTGGATCAAAAGTTGCGTCCGCGTCGGCGGGCCGCCGCGTTTGAGGATGGCCGCCACCGCGCCCCGCGCCACCACGTCGGGATAGAGAATCACGGCGTCGGGCAGATCGGAGCGGGAGAAGAAGCGTTTGCCCACCTGATAACCGTAGTGTTCAAATCCGGTTTCGATGCGGTCGGACGGCGTCGTGATCCAGTCGTCCCGGCACTTCAGACCGTGGTCCCGGACCGCGGCGAGGAACTGTTCGGTGAGGAGGGGTGAACCGTCGGCGAAGAACCCGCGGGAGACGTGGGAGAGCAGCCCGACGGAACCTGCCCCCCGGCTGCGGCAGTGCTCCAGCAGCCGATCGAAGAGCGGGCGGAAATTCCAGTCCAGCACATACGGCTTGCGGTTTTCGCCCCGCGCCACCAGCGGGATCCCCAGCCGGGGGAGCCAGTCGAGAATCGCCTGCGGAAGCATCAGCACGATCAGGGAGTCGATCCGCCCCTCGTCGATCGCCCTGAGCAACCGGGGGCAGGGCGTGTGCTGCTCCGATTCAGGCCGGTCGTCGCAGAGGATGGTCGCGGCAAGACCCCGTTGTTCCAGCCGCTGCTGCAGCAGGACGGTCAGCAGCGCGTAGAAGTGAAAATCCTGCTCGTTGAGTTGACGGGTGTAGTAGATCCCCACCCGGCGCGGACTCCGGACCGGGGGGGCGACGAAGGTTCCCACCTTGGCGCTGCATTGCAGCAGCTGTTCCCCCTCCAGCAGTTTCAACGCCCGGGTCACCATCGACGGATTCAGCTGCCAGCACTCCGCCAGCTGCCGGACCGAGGGCAGCCGTTCGCCCGGATGCAACCGACCCCGGCGGATCGCCTCGCGCAGAAACGCCGCCGCCTGGCGGTAACCGGCCTGCGGGCCCTCCGGACGAAACCGCGAATAGAATGATTGTCCAGACTGATTCATCTGATGGTTCTGATTCATCTGATTCACTCCGGTAGATATTATCCCGGAAAAAACACGATTTGTCAAGAGCCCGATCGAAAAAAGACGTAAAAAAACGCGAATTGCGGTGGCGGCAAAAAAACGGCGATTGCTGAAAGAGCTCCGCAACCGCCGTTCGATTGATCAAAAGTGGTACACCCAGAAGGACTCGAACCTTCGACCCAATGATTAAGAGTCATTTGCTCTACCAACTGAGCTATGGGTGCAACCGATTCTACTCTTTACTATAAACGGAATTCCGGAAAAAGCAAGCCGGGAAAGCGGAAAAAACCGAAAAAAACCGGTTTTTCAGCGGTTTCCCGGGGGCGCTGCCGCCGCGTCCGGTTCCGCGGGGGCGCCGACGGCGGCCCGGAAGTGCTCGATCATGGTCCGGGCGATGGAGCCGAACTCGGGGAGCCGGGGGAAGCGCTCCACCGGATAAAACCGGGCGTCGAGGATCTCCACTCCGTCCGGCTCCACTTCGCCGCCCGCGTACTCGGCGAAAAAGCCGAGCATCAGCGAATTGGGGTAGGGCCAGCACTGACTGCCGAAGTAGCGCAGATTCCGGATTTCAAGATTCACCTCCTCGCGCAGCTCCCGGCGCACGGCCTGTTCGGCCTGCTCGCCCGGTTCCACAAACCCGGCGATCAGGCTGTACATCCCCGCCGTAAATCTGGCGTTGTGGGCCAGCAACAGCTCCCGCCCCCGGGTCACCGCCACGATCACCGCCGGGGCCAGCACCGGGAAGAACAGCGCGCCGCAGCGCGGACACTTCCGGGCGCACTCTCCGACGGCGTCCTCCAGCGGCGCGCCGCAGCTGCCGCAGAACTGCTGTTTCCGCCGCCAGAAGAGCAGCTCCAGCGCCCGCCCCACCGCCACCCGCTCCAGCTCCGGCAGTTCGTACAGCGCCCGCCGCAGTTCACAGGCCGCGGGCAGCTCCCCGGTGTACTCCACCGCCAGACAGGGCTGAGGTCCGAAGCGGCCGATGATCAGCGGTTCGGAAAATTCGGGGAGCGGATCGCGGTCGGTGAGCGGGAGCCGCAGCCGGTCGCCCTCGCGTACCACATAGAGCTGCCCGGAGGCGATCATCACCACCCGCCCCGCGATCCGGCCCGGTGCCGCCACCGGCGGTTCGGGGAAGAACCGGTGTTCCGTCATTTTCCCGCCTCCTCCGGTCGGGCCGGACGTGCGAAGAAGCGCTCGGCATTGCCGGTGGTCAGTTCGGCCAGCGCCTCCAGCGGGCAGTTGCGCTCCGTTGCCACCCGCTGCGCCGTATAGCGCAGGTAGCCCGGGTGGTTCGGCTTGCCGCGGAAGGGCACCGGCGCCAGATAGGGGGCGTCGGTCTCGATCAGCAACCGGTCGTCGGGGATGGTCCGGAGCGTGAGCCGGATGTTTTCGGCGCGGGGGAAGGTGACCATGCCGGTGACGCCGAGCATGCCGCCCAGAGTCAGGAAGCGCTCCGCCCACTCCGGGGTTCCGGCGAAGCAGTGAACGACAAAGCGCCCCCCCGCAGCGGCGAAGTCACGCAGCAGGGCGTGGCAGTCGGCGTAGGCCTCGAAGCGATCGTCCAGATCGCGGCAGTGGACGATCGCCGGCAGCTCCCACGCCAGCGCCAGCGCCAGAAACTCCTCGAACACCCGGCGCTGGGCGTCCCGGGGGGCGAAGTCGTAGTAGTAGTCGAGTCCGAGCTCCCCGATCGCCCGGAGCTTGGGGTGGGGGCGGAAGCCGGAGAAATCCTCGCGGGCCGCCAGATACTCCTCCGCCGAGTGGGGGTGGACGCCCACGGCGAAATCGGCCGACGCGATCTCCCCGGCGAAGCGTTCGGCCTGCCGGCTCTGCGCGTAATCGCCGCCGACAGCCAGCAGCCGGAGTTCGGCGGCTTCGGGCAGGAGGTTCAGATAGTCCCGGGGCGGGAGCTCCCCGGAGTAGTGGAAATGAGTGTCGAACAGTTGCATAAGTTCAATTCCAGAAGTTGAAAAGCTGTTGCCAGAAACCGGGCCGATCCGGCGGTTTCGCCGAGTCCTCCCGGTCGTCGTCGGTATTCAGCAGCCGCCCGCCGAGTTCGGAGAGCTGCTCCAGGAGATTGCGGGCGTTGGCGGCGGCCAGTTCCGTCCCGATCCGGCGGAAGTTGACCTGCGGCGCGGTCAGGGTGCCGCGGATCATCACCGGCAGCACCAGGCCTCCGACCAGGGAGTCGGTGTTGAGTTCCAGCGCGTCGTCGGGGGTCAGCGGAATCCGGCCCGAGAAGATCATGCGGCCGACCGGCGTACCGTCGGTCAGGCGGCAGTTGTCCAGCTCCAGCGCGCCGTTGCGGACCCGGGCCGCGAGCCGTCCCCCGGAAAAATGAAGTGTTCGGAAGTTGCTGCGCAGCGCCCCCAGCCGGATGAAGGCGTCGGCGTATTCCACCGGGTTGAACAGCCGATCCGGCAAAATGCCGCGCAGCCGGGTCAGCACCTCCAGCGGAATGAACAGCAGCTGCCCCCAGAGGTCGGAGGCGTAGTTGTTGGGAACCTCCAGGGAGTTGAAGTCGGCCTCCAGCCGCCCGTTCAGCTTCGTCCAGTCCGCGCGGCGGCAGGGGCCGCTGAGCTCCCAGGAGAGATTTTCCACCTCGCCGCGGCACCCCGTTCCGGAGCTCCGGCCCAGCAGATGCTCAAGGGTCGGGACTGGCAGATAATCGGTGGTCATGCCGGTGCTGCGGAAGGTGACCGCGCCGGAGTCCGCCGCCGCGAAACTCAACGTGCTCTCCAGACTCCCGCCCTGCAGAAAGCGGAAACGGAGCGGATCGATCCGGATCTCGCGCCCACTCAACACCAGCTCCCCCGCCAGCTGCAGGTCGTGATAGGACCCGCGCAGCAGCCGCTCCACTTCAAAGTTCAGCTCGTAGCGGCGG
>CASFRF010000009.1 GCA_949297015.1 uncultured bacterium | reverse complement strand
TGCTGGAGCTGGTCTACGCCCGGCCGCTGCCGCTGGCGCTGATCGGACTGGCGGCCACGCTGTGGGTGCTGTGGCTGTGGGTCCGGCACCGCGATCACGATCTGGCGCGGCTGCTGCTGCCGGCGGCGGCCGGAGCGGTCTACGCCGTGACCATCGGCGTGCTGGAGCTGCTGCTCTGGCAGCCGGAACCGGCGGGCTGGGCGCTGGAGCTGGCGGGGGCGGTGGTGCTCCTCAGTCTGCTGACGCCGGGGGCGCTGCTGCTGCTGAGCCGACTCCTCGAACCGGCCGGGCGCGCGCTGGGGCTGGAACCGGCGGAGCGGCGCCCCCGGTGGCGGATCCGGCGTTCAAAGTGAGGCAAAAAGCGGGCGGCGGCCGGAAGCGTATTTGCAAAATCCGTTCTCCGATGGCATATTATCGGGTGTGACCATGTGGAAAATCGGTTGAGGAAAGGTGCAACGCAAGATGAAGGTGTTTTTTGTTTTCGCCGGCCAGGGAGCCCAGGCCGTGGGCATGGGGAAGGATCTGTACGAGACCTCCCCGGCCGCCCGTTCGATCTTTGAACGGGCCGACGCCGGGCTCGGTTACAGCCTGAGTGAGCTCTGTTTCAGCGGTCCGGTCGAAAAGCTGACCGAAAGCCGGTACTGCCAGCCGGCGATCTACACCGTCAGCTGCGCCGCGCTGGCGGCGTTCCGCGAACGTTATCCGCAGGTGCGGCCGCTGGCGGCAGCGGGGCTCAGCCTCGGGGAGTACGGTGCGCTCTACGCCGCCGGAGCCTTCACGTTTGAGGAAGGGTTGCGGCTCCTGGCCCGGCGCGGCGAACTGATGGATCAGGCCTGCCGGGCGACGCGCGGCGGCATGGCTTCGGTGCTCGGCGGCGACGCCGCGGTGATCCGCGAGGTCTGCGCCGCCTGTGACATCGATGTGGCCAACTTCAACAGTCCGGGGCAGATCGTGATCTCCGGCGAACAGGAGAAGCTGGCGCAGGCGGTGGCGCAACTCAAGGAGCGGGGCATGCGCAAGGTGGTGGTGCTCAACGTGGCGGGGGCCTTCCACTCGCGGCTGATGGCGCCGGCGGGCGAAGCGCTGGTGCCGGTGCTGGCCGGAGCGGAGCTGAAGCTGCCGGAGGTGCCGGTCTATCACAACTGCACAGCGGCCCCGGCGGGCAGCGTCCAGGAACTCCGGGCGAATCTGGCCACTCAGGTGGCGGGCAGCGTGCGCTGGGAGGAGTGCGTGCGCGCAATGGTCGGCGCGGGCGCCGACACCATGATTGAATTCGGACCGGGCAATGTGCTCACCGGGCTGCTGCGCCGGACATTGCCGGAGGTGAAGTACTACAACATCAACAGCGTGGAGACGCTGGCCGCCTTTGGCGGGTAAGCAAGGGGATTCGGGCAAGGAACCACCAATCGGACAGGCGAAACGGTTGGATGGGAAAGTGGCGCTGGTCACCGGCGGAGCCCGGGGGATCGGCAAGGCGATCTGCGAGCGGCTGGCGGATGAGGGCGCGCAGCTGGCGATTGTGGACATCATGCTGGATGTGGCGCAGGCTACCGCCGAGGAGTTCAAAAGCCGCGGGGTGAACGCCCGCGCCTACGCTGCGAACGTGGCCAAGCCGGCGGACGCCGACGCGACGGTGGAGCAGGTGGTCAAGGACTTCGGGCATCTGGACATTCTGGTCAACAACGCCGGAATCACCAAGGACACGCTGCTGATGCGCATGACCGAAGAGCAGTGGGATGCGGTGATCGCGGTCAATCTGAAGGGGACCTTCAACTTCACCAAGGCGGCCTGCCGCCCGATGATGAAGCAGCGCGCGGGGAAAATCGTCAACATCGCCTCGGTGGTCGGGCGCATGGGCAACGTGGGGCAGGCCAACTACTCGGCCTCCAAGGCGGGCGTGATCGCGCTGGCCAAGACCACGGCCAAGGAGTTCGCCAGCCGGAATATTCAGGTGAACGCGGTGGCGCCGGGGTACATCATCACCGACATGACCGGGAAGCTGTCGGAGGAGGCGCAGCAGGCGTTTCTGACGGTGATTCCGGCCAAGCGCGGGGGACAGCCCTCGGATGTGGCCAATGTGGTCTACTTCCTGTGCTCGCCGGATTCGGACTACGTGACCGGGCAGGTCATCAACGTCGACGGCGGCATGCTGATGTAAAAACCGGTCGCGCCATCCGGAAAACCCGGGTGGCGCGCTTGCATATCCGGAAAAAGCGTGTATATTAGTTGATCCGTATGTTGCGGTCGGACCCTGTCCGATAAGATTCGGAACTTTTAGTTTGAAGGATGAATTGGCAAAATGAAGAGAACTTTTCAGCCGTCGGTGCGGAAACGCAAGCGGAAAATCGGCTTCCGGGCCAGAATGTCGACCAGAGGAGGACGGCTGGTGCTGCGGCGCCGGCGGCAAAAGGGCCGGGCTCGGCTGATTACCGCCTGACGCTGCGCATGACGGCACCGAAGCGGCGGCTGCGAAAGGCTGACAGGCTTCGCCTGAAGTCCGAATTTGACGCGGTCCGGCGAACCGGCCGGAAACAGACGGGTCGCGGCCTGGTGGCGGTGATCGCTCCGGCGGTGGATGGGAAACTGAAATGCGCGGTGATCTGCGGCCGAAAATACAGCCTGTTGGCGGTACGCCGCAACCGGGTGCGCCGGTTGTTGTGGGAGAGTTTCCGGCTGCTCAAGCCGGAGCTGAGCCGGCCGATCCATCTGATTCTGATTCCGCGCCGGCCGCTGCTGGGCTGGAAACGGCCGCAGGCGACACGCGAACTGGCGGCGCTGCTGGCCCGGGAACAGCTGCTGACGGCCGAACTGGCAGCTGCGCCGCCCGAATGCTGATCGGGAGTTTCCGACTCTATCAGATGCTGATTTCGCCGTGGCTGCCGGACTGCTGCCGCTTCACCCCCACATGCTCCCACTACGGAATCGAGGCCGTGCAACGGCACGGTTTCTGGCGGGGGCTGGGTTTGACGCTCTGGCGGCTGTTGCGCTGCCAGCCGTTCTGCCGCGGCGGGTACGATCCGGTGCCGGAAGCCCCAAAGAAAAGGTGATTTTGCGTGAAATTTGATAAAGAAACGGTGATCGTCATCGCGATCTGCGTAGTGGCGATTTTCGCCTGGGATCCGCTGGCCCGCCACTTCGGCTGGATTGCCGCGCCGGCGCCGGTTGCGGTGGAGGCTCCTGCCGCGGCCCCCTCCCCGGCTCCGGAGACGACTCCGGCGGAGACTCCGGCGGCTCCCACCCCGGTGCCGGTGACGCCCGCGGCTCCCGCCGCGCCGGCCCCACAGCTGCCGGAACTTCCGCCGCTGGCGCTGAACAATTCGAGTCTGGAGCTGACGCTGGCGCCCCGGACGGCGCAGATAACCACCATCCGGCTCAAGGACTACCTCAACGCGGCGAAGACCGGCGAGGTGGTGCTGGACTATCACCCGGAACTGCAACCGGGCGCGTTCGTGATCTCCTGCGAGCAACCGCTGACGGTGACCGGGGTTCCGGTCAGCCGCCGATTCAACGACCGGGAGGGACTGGTCGTCCGCGAGCTGAAACGGGCGGACGGCGCCGTCTTTACGGCCGAGAGCCGCTGGCGGCTCTCCGACACCTACCTTACCGAGTACCGGCTCAAACTGCGCAATCCCGGAGCCGCGCCGCTGACCTTCAACCAGCTGACGCTCTCCGGCGGCGATCTGCAGCCGTGGGCGTCGCTTTCCGGCGACCGGGTCCGCACCGACCCGCACCGGATCGATTATCAGACGGTCGATGGCGAGTTCGGGGATCTGGCGGCGGACGCCAAGGACGCGGTCTTTTTCGGGGCGCTGCCCCCGGTGCGCTGGGCGGGAATCAGCAACAAGTACTTCGCGCTGGCGCTGCGCTGCGAAAACGGGCCGTTTCAGCTGATCCGCAACCGGTTGCGGCTGCCGGATGCGGCCGGGAAACCGGTCTGGGTGGTGAGCATCGGAGCGGAGTTGTCGCCGGTGACGGTGCCGGCGGGGGGTGAGACGGAGCTGGTGTTCTCCTACTACAGCGGGCCGAAGATCGCGGCGGAACTGGCCGCCTTTGAACCGGACGCCGGGCGGATTCTGCATCTGGCCTGGGGGCCGCTGAACTATCTGGCCCGGCTGCTGCTGTGGGCGCTGGTGGGGCTCAAGGGGCTCTGCGGCTCCTACGGGGTGAGCATCATTCTGCTGACGGTGATTGTGCGGCTGCTGTTCTGGCCGGCGACGGCCAAGGCCAATGCCTCGATGCGGAAGATGCAGAAGATTCAGAAGCCGCTGCAGGAGTTGCGCGAGAAGTACAAGGACAACCCGCAGCTGCTGAACGCCAAGATGATGGAGCTGTACCGCACGGAGGGGGTCAATCCGTTCGGGGGATGTCTGCCGCTGCTGTTGCAGATTCCGGTGTTTTTCGCGCTGTACGAGACGCTGGAGGGGGCGGTGCAGCTGCGTCAGGTCTCGTTTTTGTGGGCGGCGGATCTGGCGGCGCCGGATACGATTTTCCGGATTCCGCTGGGCTTTTTTGACCTTCCGGTCAATCCGCTGGTGCTGGCGATGACCGGGCTGATGGTGTTGCAGCAGCGGATGACGCCGACGGCGATGGAGCCGATGCAGCAGAAGATGATGATGGCGATGCCGGTGATCATGCTGATTTTCCTGTACAATCTGCCCAGCGGTCTGACGCTGTACTGGACGGTCAGCCAGATTTTCAGCATTGTTCAGCTCTGGGTTCAGCACCGCCGGAACCGCGACGCCGGGGGGACCCCGGGCGGGTCGCACGAGAGACGAAAATCAAGCAATGGGACAGGGTCCCGACAGGTTAAGGAGCATTGAGTCATGTCCGAGAATTCAAAGGTTGAGGAGCAGAAATCCAAAGCGCTCACGACGTTGAGCACGATGTTCAAGCTGCTGGGTCTGGAGGCGTCGTTGCGCGTGGAGGATCAGGGGTCGAAGTTGCAGGTGAAGATCACCTCCGACGATGCGGGTCGGATCATCGGGCGGAAGGGTCAGACGCTGGAGAGTCTGCAGCTGCTGGTGAATCGGATTCTGTTTCGCGGGGAGGAGGATGGTCCGCGGGTGATGCTGGACATCGACGGCTACGCCCGCGGGGTGCGCGAGCGGCGTGAGGAGCGTTCGGAGGCGGAGTCCGGCGCGCGGGAAGAGGCGGGGGAGCGCAGCGAGCGGCGTGAGCGTCGGCCCCGGCGGCGCGAGGAGCGCGAGGAGGGTCGCAGCGAGGAGGAGTTGAAGCAGCTGGCGCTGGACCGGGCCAAGGAGGTGAAGCGCTGGGGGGAAGCGGTGACGCTGCCGGCGATGAATGCGCACGATCGGCGGATCATTCACGTCACGTTGCAGGACGATCCGGAGATTGAGACGTCGAGCGAAGGGGAAGGTGCGATGAAGAAAGTCGTAATTTCCCTGAAAAAAGATTGAGAAAGCGTTTGCTTTTTCCCGAAAAGGGCCTATATTAATGAATCGGACACCGGGAGAGTATTTTGCTCCCGGGTTGAATCGGGGTGTGGCTCAGTCTGGCTAGAGCGCTACGTTCGGGACGTAGAGGCCGGAGGTTCGAATCCTCTCACCTCGACCAGCTTTTAAAGCCGCTTAAACGCAATGTTTGAGCGGCTTTTCCTTTGTGGAAGCGGAATTGCGGCTTTTTTCTAAAAGATTTAAATGGTTTTAAAAAGTCGCAAAAAATGACAAAAATGTCGCAAAAATTGGCAAAATGCCTTGCTCGTTTGTCAATAAAGTGTCAATGAAATGGCATGTCTATAAACAAGGGAGTATATAATGGAGTCGAGCAATACTATGTGACTTACTACGTTAAAAGTAAAAGGCACAGAAAATTTTTTAAATTGGATGAAGAAGAGGAGGCTATAAAATGGGACAAGGAGCATAGTTCGCAGAAACAAAAAGGCAGGGTTAGTCTTACAATCCTAACGGATGCACAGGCGAAGGATGCCGAAGCGGCTATTGCCGAACTTCCTGCTGGTCGAACGCTTTTGGAATCTGTGCGAAAAGCATGGGCGTTTGAAAGCAAAGCATCAATATCTACGCTTAAAAAAGAGTATTTGGCTTCCCTTGAGCCTTTTGTAGGGAAAGAGCACCTTAGCCATGTGGATGGGCGGCTAAAGAGCTTTGAGCGCAGTTTTGACAGCTTTACGGATGCTACGCCTGACGCCTTAATAAAATATCTTCGGGAAAGGGGATGCAATAAAACCGTTGCGCACTACCGCAGTACACTCGACGACTTTTTTAAATACTGCATTAGAAAGGATGAGGTAAAGGCAAACCCATTCGACAAAATACTCGACGGTGACATAATGAAAAACGAGGCCCCCAAAGAAGTCGAATTTTTGAACACAGAACAGACATACAGGCTTCTATTGTATTTGATATGCAAGCACCCAAAACACCTGAAATTTTTTATTCTGGCCTTGTTTGCGGGCGTGCGTGTTGGTGAAGTCCAGCGCATGAAAGAAAGCTATATAGACTATGGAACGCACTCAATAATCTTTCCAGCCGAAATCGTCAAAGGACGGCGGCATAAAAAGAAGTCCTGGCATGTTCAGGATTATGAGCCGGTACTTTTTGAATGGCTCAA
>CASFRF010000008.1 GCA_949297015.1 uncultured bacterium | reverse complement strand
GCTGTGGGCCGACCGCTGCATCCCGATTGACCAGATGGTCTCCAACGCCATGCTGAACAATCACCCCGAGCCCTCCAACCAGACTTCGGCCGGCGGCAACGTCGCCTTGCTGGACGGTTCGGTGCGCTGGGCCAGAGTCGGCGAGACGATGGGCAATCAGGATCTGTACTTTGTCCGGAGCCACAACCAGCTGGTTCCCGGCACGGCGGCTTTCCTGATGACCGACGTTGACTGCCGGGTGAACTGGAGCGAACGTTTCCTGCGGGTCGGCTTCGGCGACTATTTCCCCGCGGAAATCGGGTTGTAAATCCGAACCTACTCGTTCAGCAGCGGCAGAAAGCGGGGGATGATCCGCTGCGCGGTCAGCGGCCCGACCCCCTTGATCTGCCGGGCCTCCTCCACCGTGCGGGGGCGCAGCCGGACCAGTTCGTGCAGCACCGCATCGGTGAGAATGCAGTAGGGCGGCAGTCCGCGGCGCCGGGCCAGCTCCGCCCGGAGCGCCCGCAGCCGCTCGTAGAGATCCCCGGCAGCCCCGTCTCCCCGCTGTGCGGGGGGCCGGGGCGCGGTTTTGCTCCGGCTCCGGGGTTCCGGCTCCAGATCCAGCCGGAGCGGCAGCTCGCCATGCAGCGCCCGGCGGCCCGCCGGGGTCAGTTCCAGACAGGGGTATTCCGGGTTGCCGCAGCGCCCCAGATAGCCCTGATCCTCCAACGCCTTGAAGTATTGCAGAATCCGATTCTGTTTCCGCCCCGCCAGCGCGCCGAAACGCGGATGGCGATCCAGATTCCACTCCAGCAGCTCCTGCCGCCGGGCTCCGGCCAGAATCAGGCTGAGTCGCCCCCGGCCCAGCCGCCCGCGGAATTCGCCGACCGTGGCCAGCACCGTGCGCAGGTCCTCGAGTTCGTCCGCCGCGGCTTCGCGCCAGGCGCGCGGGGCGGCGACGGCGCGACAGCGGTCGCAGTTGTCGCACCGCCAGTCGGCGGTCTCTTCGCCGAAGTAGCCGATCAGGGTGCGCTGGCGGCAGTCGGGATTCCGGACGTAACTGATGACGTCCTCCAGCCGCGCCAGCTCAAATTCGCGTTTGCGCTCGAATTCGGTAAAATCGATCTCCAGTTCGGTCTGCTCCGGCTTCAGCAGTTCGGTGGCGCTTCCGGCGAACGGCGGCCGGTACTCCAGAAACTCCCCGTCGAGCGCGTGCAGCACCCGGCGCAGCTGTTCGGTTTCGAGTCCGGAGATGCGGCGCAGTTGTTCGACCGTACAGGATACCCCGTTGCGCCAGGCCGCTTCGCCCCAGCATTGCAACCCCCGCTCCAGAAACTGCAAGCGTTGCGTCAGCCGGCCTTTCCGGAGCGCGGCGAGCGATTCCGGAAGGGCGGTCAAGCGCAGCAATCCGGTGTTGCGGCCGCGCCCGGAGCGGGCGACGTAGCCGGTCTGCTCGAGAATGCGCATGGCGCTGCTCAGCTGATTTTCCGACCTGGCGTCGGGGATCATCTCCAGCAGTTCGGACAGCGGCACCTCCAGCACCGTGCTCCGGCGTGAGCGGTAGAGCAGCAGCAGCGCCCGGTAGAGCGCGCGCACCAGCGGCTCCGGCGGATTGTTCAGGTCGATCAGAAACTCCTGCGTGAACCGGTCGCTGTAGCTGAACAGCAGCACGCAGTCGGCGGGTTCGCCGTCCCGCCCGGCGCGCCCCGCCTCCTGATAATACGCCTCGAGCGAGCCGGTCAGGTTGTAGTGGATCACCCGGCGCACGTCGGGCCGGTCGATTCCCATGCCGAAGGCGTTGGTGGCCGCCAGTACCGGAGTCGGATCGCGCATGAAGCGCTCCTGCGCCTCGGTTCGTTCGGCGTCGCTGAGTCCGGCGTGATAGGCGATGGCGCCGAACTCGGCGGCGATTTCCTCCACGAATTTGCGGGTCGAGGCGTAGATGATGGTCGGTGCCGGCTCCCGCAGCAGCCGCTGCAAAGCCCGCTTTTTCTCCGCGCCGCCGGGACATTCGAGCACCGAAAACGAGAGATTGGGCCGTTTGAAGCCCGAGACGTGAAAGGTCATGCCCGGTCGGCGCAGCTGAGTTCTGATGTCCTCGCGGACCCGGGGGGTGGCGGTGGCGGTGAAGGCGCAGATCTGACGGATGCCGCACGACTCGGCCAGGTTTCCCAGCAGGAGATAGCTGGGGCGGAAGTCGTGCCCCCACTGGCTGATGCAGTGCGCTTCATCCACAATGAAGCGAGAAGGCGGTGTCTGGCGCAGCAGCCGCCGGAAGGAGTCGACCTGAAACCGCTCCGGCGCCACATAGAGCAGTTTGATCAAGCCCGCTTCCGTCTCCCGCAGCAGCCGGTGCTGCTCGGAAGCCGGGACCGTGCTGTTGACATAGGCGGCGGCGATGCCGCGGGCGCGCAGCGCGTCCACCTGATCCTTCATCAGCGAGATCAGCGGCGAGACCACCAGCCCGTACCCGGGCGACATCAGAATCGGCAGTTGGTAGCAGAGCGATTTGCCGGCCCCGGTCGGCATGATCACGCAGAGATCTCCGCCCTGCAGCACCTCCCGGACGACCTCCTCCTGAAAATCCAGGAAGGAGCCGAAGCCGAAATATTTCTTCAACGCCGTCCGGCAGTCGGCGTCGGCAATCAACGGTGTGGTCATGCCGGGGAATATAGCACGGAAAATCCGGAAAAACAACGACAATTTCCGGAAATCCACTGTAAAAACCGCCAAAGGTCGCTATATTACCCCATTATGATGGAAAACCGAGGAAACCGAAAATCCGGGGCCGAACCCCCCGATGACGAGCAGCGACGGAAGCGGCGGCGGGTGTTGATCGGCGTGCTGGTGGTCGTCGTGGGCGCGGCGTTGCTGGGGGCGGGGCTGTTCTGGTGCTATCGCATCTGGTTTGTCCGGAATCCGCGCTTCACCCTGTTTCAGGTGGAGCTCAAGAGCTCCGGCTACTGGCAGGAGCATCCGGAAGAGTTGCAGCGCGAACTGGGGCTTCAGGTGGGGCGGGACAATCTGTTTGAACTCAAACTCGGGGAGCTCCGGGACCGGTTGCAGGCGATTCCCAACGTCCGGAATTGCGAGGTCGTGCGGATTTTGCCGGACACGTTGCGGATTCGGATCAGCGAGCGGATCCCCCGGCTGGCGCTGGGCAGCCCCGGCTCGGACTGGGTAGTGGATGAGGATGCGGTGGTGTTGCAGCGCTCCCGGGCGATGAATATTCCGACCCAGCTGCCGATCGCCTCCGGGGTCAAGGTCCCGCCGGGGGGACTGCAGCCTGGGCAGCGGCTGGAGCAGCTGACCCCGGCGCTGGATGTTTTGATGAAGATCGTGCGCAACTTTTCCGACTTCAATTTGCTGTGGCTCAGCGTCGGGAATCCGGACCAGCTGGAGCTTTTGATCCGCTACCGGAACCGGCGTTCCTATCAAGTGAAGCTCCCGCCGAAATCGCAGAACTACAACTTTCTACTGACCAACCTGCAGCAGGCGATCATCAATGCCGAGAGCTCCGGCGAGCGGCGGAGCCGGTTCAATTTGCTGTTTGACGGAGCGCTGATCGTGCAATGAGCGGAGCAGGGAACGAGCAGAAGACGGTGAAGCTGAGCGCCGGACAAAAGTTGCGCCGCTTTGTCGCCTATTACCGACCGCACGGCTGGTTGTTTGTGCTGGATATGGGGTCGGCCCTGGCTCAGGCGGGGTTCACCATCCTGCTGCCGCTGGTCACCTACCGGGTCTTCGACGAGGCCTTGCCGGAGCGTAACTGGACGTTGCTCTGGTGGCTGCTGGCGGCGTTGCTGGTGCTGGCGGCGCTGACCGCGGCGGGGGATTTCATCAGCACCCGCTGGGGACATGTGCTCGGGGTGCGCATGGAGGCGGATATGCGCGCCGATCTGTTCCGGCATCTGCAGAAGCTCTCCTTCGGGTACTTCGACCGGACCAAGACCGGACATTTGATGTCGCGGATCTCCAACGACCTGACCCAGATCGCCGAGGCCGCGCATCACGGCCCCGAGGATCTGCTGATCGCTTCGATCACCCTGATCGGCGCCTTCGGCACGATGTTCTATTTGAACTGGAAACTGGCGCTGATCACCCTGATCCCGCTGCCCTTCGTCGTCCTCTGGGGGGTGATCTTCCGCCGCCGGATGCACGAGGGCTTTCAGCGGGTCCGGATCGAGGTGGCCGAGATCAACAGCCGGGTCGAGAACTCCATTCAGGGGATCCGGGAGGTCAAATCCTTCACCAACGAACCCTATGAGTTCGAGCGCTTCGTCGAGGTCAACCGGAATTTCCGGCTGGCCCGTGAAAACGTCTACGGCGCCATGGCCAACTTCCACACCGGCATCTCCTTCCTGATGCAGTGCTACAGTTTGCTGTTCATCGGAGCCGGCGCGGTACTGGTGTTCCGGGGGAACGCCGATCTGGCGGAGGTCATCACCTTCTTCATGTATTCGCGCTACATCGTCATGCCGATCTTCCGGATGGTCGCCTTCGTCGAACAGTTTTTGCAGGGAATCACCGCCTTCGAGCGCTTTCTGGAGGTGATGCAGGAGAGTCCGGAGATCGTCGACCGGCCCGGCGCCCGGCCGCTGACGAGTCCGCGGGGCGAAGTGAAGTTCCGCGGCGTCAATTTCCACTATCCCGGACGCGGCGGCGAGGGCGAAGGCGAGGAGGAGTGGCGGCTGCAGAACATCGAGCTGGAGGCTCCGGCCGGCAAGCTGGTGGCGCTGGTCGGGGAGTCGGGCGCGGGCAAGAGCACCATTGCGGCGCTGATCCCCCGGTTCTACGAGATCGATTCCGGGTCGCTCACCATCGACGGCCAGGAGGTCTCGGAGCTGACTCAGCGCTCGTTGCGTCAGAATATCGGCATTGTCCAGCAGTCGCCGTTCCTCTTTGACGGGACCATCGGCGAAAACATCCGGTTCGGCAAGCCCGAGGCCACCGACGAGGAGGTCGCCGCTGCCGCCAGGGCCGCCAATATTTACGACTACATCGTGTCGCTGCCGGAAGGCTTCGACACCCTGGTCGGGGAGCGGGGCGTGCGGCTCTCCGGCGGTCAGCGGCAGCGCATCTCCATCGCCCGGGTGTTCTTGAAAAACCCGCCGATCCTGATTTTCGACGAAGCCACCAGCGCGCTGGACAATCAATCCGAGGCGCTGATTCAGCAGTCGATGGCCGAGCTCTGCCGCAACCGGACCACCATTCTGATCGCGCACCGGTTGTCCACCGTGCGTCACGCCGACCTGATCTACTGTCTGCGCGGCGGGAAGGTGGTGGAACACGGCACCTTCGAGGAACTGATGGCGAAGAAGGGGTATTACTATGAACTCCACACCATGCAAGTCGGCTGAACGCTCGATCACGCTGGTGCTGGACCGTCTGCGCAGCGCGCACAACACCGGGAATATTTTCCGGTTGGCCGAGGCGGTGGGGGCGCGGGAGATCATCGCCTGCGGCTATACCCCGGCGCCGCCCCATCCCAAGCTGGCCCGGACCGCCATGGGTACCGAACTGCTGGTGCCCTGCCGCCGGGTCGCCACTTCGCTTGAGGCGGTGGCCTTGTTGCGGCGCGAGGGGATGCGGCAGATTCTGGCGGTGGATACCGCGCCGGGCGCCCGGCTGGTCTGGGAGTGGCAATTCTCCTATCCGCTGGCGCTGATCTTCGGCAACGAGGCGCTGGGGGTGCTGCCCGAGACGCTGGCGGCCTGCGACGGGGTGGTGATGCTGCCGATGTTCGGGACCAAGACTTCGATCAACGTCGGAAACTCCGTTGCGGCCATGCTCTATGCGCTGGACGGGCTGGCGCGGCTCCGGCCATGAAGCTGCTGCTGATCGATACCGATCTGGAGACCGATTGCGATGATGCCGGGGCGCTGGCGCTGGCGCATCGTCTGGTCGGGCAGGGCAGGATCCGGCTGTTGGCGACGGTGGCCGACACCGCTTCCCCGTGGACCGGCGCGGCGGTGCAGGCGATACAGCGGTACTACGGTCGATCCGAGCTGCCGGTCGGAATCCGGCCGGGGCCGGATCCCGAGCCCTACCGGGCCTGGCTGGCGGAATTGCGGCAGCGGAATTTCCCCTTTTACACGCGGGAACTGGCGGAGTCCGCGGGGGTGCGGCCGGGCGGCAACTTTTTTCCGGAAGCGGGCGTTGCGCTCTATCGCCGGATTCTGGCCGGGGCGCCGGACGGCGGGGTGACCTGCTGCGCCATCGGGCTGACCGGGGTGCTGGCCGGATTGCTGGAGTCGGGGCCGGATGACTGGTCGCCGCTCTCCGGGCGCGAACTGGTGGCGCACAAGGTGGCGGAACTGGTGACCATGTCCAGCGCTTCGGAGGTGGATGGCGTTGAGGAGTTCAACTGGCGCATGGATCCGGTCGCCGCCGCCCGGGTGACCGCCTCCTGGCCGGGGCGGTTGACGGTCAGTTCGCCGGGGGGTGAAGTGTTGACGGCTCCCGGCGGTGCGGGCCCGGCGGCGCAGGCCTATCGCCGCTGGGGCGGCAATCAGACCGGATTCCGCCGTCCGAGCTGGGATCTGCTGGCGGTGCTGTACGCCGCGGGGCTGGCTGGCGCGTATCTGGAGCGGGTCCCAGGCGGAACGGTGCGGTTCGAGCCGGAGACCGGCGCCTATCACTGGCGGCGCGGGTCCGGAGACCATGGATTTCTGCGACCGCTCCGGCCGCCCTTGGAACTGGCGGCGTGGGTGCAGTCGTTCCTCGACTGAAGGTACGGTCAGAAGTCGAACTTGTCGGCTTTCTCGCGCAATTCGCGCCGCTGCCAGTCGTTGACGTTGTGGAAATACCAGGCGTCTGCCGGGATCCCGGCCCGTTCCGCCAGCTCCCGGGAGCGTTCAAAGCGCTCAATGGCCTGTCGGAATGCCGTCACCGCCGCCCGGCGGTCGGCGGCCTTGCCCGTATTGTGATAGTGTCCCAGCGCGTTGAGCCCGGTCTGCTGCGCGGCCATGCCGGAGAGCTCAGCCGCCTCGAATTCCGCCCGGGCCACTTCGCGGCGGATCAGGTCCGCCAGCCGGGGCGAGGCGTCGGGGTAGGCGGCGGCCAGTTCCCCGGCCGCCCGGCGGAGCCGGTCGGAGGCGGACCGGTAGTGACGCGCCACCCGGCGGCCGAAGGGGGTGTCGGATTCCGGCAGCCAGCGGTAATCGAGGTAGATTCCCAGCTGATGTTCGCAGGTTTGCGCCGCCAGCTGGAAGGCTGCGGCGCGGGCGGCGAGGTAGCGGCGGAAGGGACCGGGGTGTTCCGGCGCGAGACTCCGGGCTAGATCGGTGAGCACCCGGGAGACGGTCAGCTGTTCATCCCACTGGGCCCGGACGAAGACCGCCAGATTGTACTCCGGCGCCAGCAGCGGACCGGCCACCTGCAGCGGGAAATAGGATTCGATGCCGTACGCGGCGTAGGTCTTCAGGTCCTCCAGAATGATGCGGGGCAGAAAGAAGTACATGCCGCGGAACAGGATCTGGTCGAAATAGTACTCGAAGACGTGGCTGTCGGGAATGCCCCGGAACCGTTTCCGCCAGCGGCGGAGCGCCTCCAGATAGTGGCGGTTGCGGGGGCAGGCGTCGTCGCCGAGTCCATGTCCGTAACAGCGTTCCCGGGGGGCGAACAAGAGAAAATTGGTGTCGTCGGGGGCGATCAGCTCGCCCGGAAACATGGTGTCGTGATAGGCCAGCATCGAAATCCGCGCCCCGTGGCCGCAGTCGCGGGCGGCGTGGCCGAGGATCCGCATGGCCAGCTGCGCCTGATCGGAGTTGGTCAAACTGCGGCAGGAGGGACACAGACACCAGCCCGAACCGGGCAGGTCGTCGGGCCAGCAGTGAACGGCGTAGGCCGGTCCGATCCGGTCGAGGAACTTCCGGAAGTTCTCCGCCAGCAGGCGTTGGGTTTCGGGGTGGGTTACACAGCAGTTGTAATCGGCGACCCGGCGGCCGCCGAAATCCTCCGGCTGGTGCATCCGGAAGCGCTCCGGGTGTTTCTCAAAATCGCTGCGCGGCAGAAGCTCCCGGAAGCCGTGCTGCCCGAGTTCCAGCCGGAGGCCGAGTTGCTCGACCACCGCCTGCGCCGCGGCGAAGTTTTCGGGTTCCGCAATAAAGGCGCCGTTGAGCTTCAGTTTGGCGTGAAATTTCAGCCACTCCGCCACCGGGAAGTCGTGCAGCGAGGAGAAACAGGTCCCCCGCCAGGCGAAACGGGGCGTCCAGCGCTGGGTGCCGAGGGCCAGCGGCTGCGGCGTTTCCGGCACCCATTCGCCCTTCGCCCCCGGTTCCACAAAGGCCACCCCCAGCTGCTCCGCGAGCTCGTAGACGGCGTTGAGCAGGCCCTTGGCGTTGCGGGCGGCGAGATCCACGCCGTTTCGTTCCACCGTCAGCACAAAGCCGTCGTGATGGATTCCGGTCAGCTTCGGGGCGGACTGGAGCGCACCCAGTTGCAGCCGGAAGCCGGAGCTCCGGCGGCGGCTCACCTCCACCGTTCGGCCCAGTGCGGTCAACAGCCGGACCAGCTCCGAGAGCGCGTATTCGGCACAGCGGGAGTCGGCCCGGAACCGGGCGAATAGACGAATCTCATTCGGAAGCTGGAATTTCATCGGTCACCTACCTGTTTGCTGACGGGTTAGAGGGGAGGGGGGAGCGGGAGCGGCGCGGCGACACTCAGCAGCTTTCCTGCTCCAACCCGGTCTCCCGGTTCAGTTCATCGAAAAAAACACGCATGAATTCGGCCCGGCGGGCGGCGAGTTCGCGCCCCGGTTCCGTCCGCAACGCCTCCGGCAACTGCCGGAGTTTGACCAGATATTCGCGATAAGCGGTGTCCTCCGGACCGTAGGCCCGCCCGTGAAGCGCCTCCCGGGCGGAATTGTGAACCCGGGCTCCTTCGCGTCCGGCGAAGAGGAAGGCCCGCCCGATGCCGATCGCCCCGAGGCTGTCCAGCTTGTCCGCGTCGTACACGATCTCGCCTTCGAGGGTGTCGGGGAGTTTCCCGCTGCGGTAGCGGTGGGTGCGCACGGCATTGGCCACCTGCTTGATGAAGTCCGGCTCAAATCCTCCTTCCTCCTCCAGCCAAGTCTTGGCCAGGGCGGCGCCAAGCCGGGCGTGACAGCGCTTGCCCTTGGTGCTCAGCTCCTCGGTGCGGGCGCAGTCGTGCAGCAGGGCCGCCATGCGCACCACCTGCAGATCGGCTTCGGGCAGTTGTTCGGCCAGCGTCACGGCGTTGGTCAGTACCCGGCAGGTGTGATCGTAGTCGTGGCAGCCGGGGGCTCTTTTGAGTTGGCGCTTGAGTCGACGTTCCAGCGCGCGGAATTTCTTTTCAAATTTCTTGTCGTTCATGGCAGCGCAAGCTCAGCGCACCTCCGCCGGGAGGTCCGGCGGAGGTGCGGAAGGAGACCGGACTCAGCGGTCGGTCAGCGCCACCACGCCGGGCAGCTCCTTGCCCTCGAGGAACTCGAGCGAAGCGCCGCCGCCGGTGGAGATGTGGCTCATCTGAGCGGCCAGACCGGACTTGTTCACCGCCGCGACGCTGTCGCCGCCGCCGATGATCGAGACCCCGCCGTTGGCCTTGACTCCGGCCACCGCCGCGCAGACCCCGAAGGTGCCCTTGCTGAACGCGGGCATTTCAAAGCAACCCATCGGACCGTTCCAGACCACGGTTTTGGCCTCCTTGATCGCCGCGCTGTAGAGCTCGATGGTCTTGGGGCCGATATCCAGCGCCATCCAGCCGGCCGGGATGTCGTCGCCGACCACCTGGGTATTGGCGTTCGCGTCGAACTTGTCCGCCGCGATGTTGTCGACCGGCAGCAGCAGCTTGACGCCGCGCTCACGGGCCAGATTGAGCATCTCTTTGGCGTAGTCGAGCTGATCCAGTTCGCAGAGCGAATTGCCGACCTCATGCCCCTGCGCCTTCAAGAAGGTGTAGGCCATGCCGCCGCCGATGATCAGCGTATCGACCTTGCCCAGCAGATTGCGGACCACCGCCAGCTTGTCGGAGACCTTCGCGCCGCCGAGGATCGCCACGAACGGACGCACCGGATTCTCCACCGCGCTGCCCAGATAGGCCAGCTCCTTTTCCATCAGGAACCCGGCGACCGCGGGCTTCAGGAACTTGGTGATCACCGCGGTCGAGGCGTGAGCCCGGTGCGCGGTTCCGAACGCGTCATTGCAATAGAGATCGCCGTAGGAGGCGAGTTTCCGGGCCAGCTCCTGCTGTTTCTCCTTAAGCGCCGCCTTCTGCGCCTTGAACTCCTCGTCGGACTGTCCCTCCTTCTGCTTGAGCTTGCCCTGTTCCTCCTTGTAGAACCGGGTGTTCTCCAGCATCACCACGCTGCCGGGCTTCATCGCCGCAACTTCGGCGTCGGCCTTGGCGCAATCCGCCGCGAAGACCACCGGCCGATTCAGCATCTTGGCCAGATAGTCGGCGACGGGTTTCAGACTGAAATCGGCCTCGTAGCCCTTTTCCGCCGGCCGGCCCAGATGGCTCATCAGCACCACGCTGCCGCCCTGGTCGAGCACATACTGGATCGAGGGCAGCGCCCCCTTGATCCGGGTGTCGTCCTTGATCACGCCTTCCTTGATCGGCACATTGAAATCGACGCGCATGACCACGCGCTTTCCCTTGAGATCGACGTCGCGGAGGGTTTTCTTATTCATGATTTCCTAGCTCCCTGTTGAACCGTTGACAAAACAGAACGGGCGGGCGGCCTTGAACCACCCGCCCGTCTGGGGAATCAGAGACTGATTCGCTTACTTCGCAATGACGCGGACCATCTCCAGCACCTTGTTGGAGTAGCCCCACTCATTGTCGTACCAGGAGACGACCTTGACGAAGGTCGGATCCAGCGCGATACCGGCCTTGGCGTCGAAGACCGAGGTCTTGGCTTCGCCGCGGAAATCGGTCGAAACCACGCACTCGTCGGTGTAGCCGAGCACGCCCTTGAGCTCGCCCTCGCTGGCTTCCTTCATGGCCTTGCAGATCTCCTCGTAGGTCGCCGGAGTCTTCAGCTCGACGGTCAGATCCACCACCGAGACGTCGGAGGTCGGAACCCGCATTGACATACCGGTCAGCTTGCCGTTCAGCTGCGGCAGCACCTTGCCGACCGCCTTGGCCGCACCGGTGGAGGAGGGGATGATGTTCTCCAGAATGCCGCGGCCGCCGCGCCAATCCTTCTTGGACGGGCCGTCAACGGTCTTCTGGGTCGCGGTGGCGGCGTGGACGGTGGTCATCAAACCGCGGACGATGCCGAACTTGTCATCCAGAACCTTGGAGATCGGGGCCAGGCAGTTGGTGGTGCAGCTGGCGTTGGAGATGATCTTCTGACCGGCATAGGTCTGATGATTGACGCCGTAGACGAACATCGGAGTCGCATCCTTGGACGGCGCGGACATGATCACCTTCTTGGCACCGGCCTTGAGATGGGCCTCGGCCTTCTCGGCATCCAGGAAGAGACCGGTGGACTCGACCACCACGTCGGCGGCGACTTCGTCCCACTTCAGGTTGGCCGGATCCTTCTCCGCAGTCAGCCGGATCTTCTTGCCGTTGACCACCAGATAGTTGCCCTCAACCGAGACCTCGCCCTGGAACTTGCCGTGGACCGAGTCGTACTTCAGCATGTACGCCAGATAGTCCGGCTCCAAGAGGTCGTTGATGCCGACGATCTCAATGTCCTTGCTGAAATTTTCGACCGCGGCGCGGAAAACCATCCGGCCGATGCGTCCGAACCCATTGATACCGACTTTGATCATTTTCTCTTCCTTCAGGTTAGTTGGGTTTGAATAAAGCACTTCTGCCTGCGTTGCATTACTTGAGAATATACCCCCGGATCCCCGTCTTGTCAAATCCGGAACCCCGAAAAAACCGAAGTTTCCGCCCTCATTCCGCTCCTTTTATACCGAATTGCGGACAGAACTCCGCCAGAATGCACGTTGCGCAGGCCGGCCGCCGCGCGTGACAGGTCTCGCGCCCGTGGGTGATCAAGAGATGCGAGAAGTTGGTCCACAGCTCCGGCGGAACTTCGGCGTTGATCCGCGCTTCGATCGTTTCCGGATCGTGACTCCCGGCCAGCCCCAGCCGGTTCAGCACCCGGTTGACGTGGGTGTCCACCGGAAAGCCCGGAATCCCGAAGGCGTTCCCCAGCACCACGTTGGCGCTTTTCCGGCCGACTCCGGGCAGCCGGACCAGCTCGTCCATGCTGCGCGGCAGTTCGCCCCCGAAGTGCGCCTCAAGCTCCCGGGCTCCGTCCACCAGATAACCGGCCTTGGCCTGATACAAGCCGCAGGGACGGATCAGCTCCGCCACCGCCGCCGGGTCCGCCGCGGCCATCGCCGCCGGATCCGGATAGCGCCGGAACAGCTCCGGCGTGACCGCGTTGACCCGATCATCCCGGCACTGGGCGGAGAGAATCACCGCCACCAGCAACTGGTAGGGCGAATCGTGGTGCAGCGGGCAGCCGCGCTCGCCGTAACGCTCGTAGAGCCGGTCATGAACCGCCCGCAACCGGGCGCCGATAGTGGAGTCGGCCCGGCTCATGACGCCTGCTCCGCCGCGACGAACGCGGTCAGCAGACGCAATCCCGACTGCTGACTCTTTTCCGGATGAAACTGCGTGGCCAGCAGCCGGTCGCGCCCCAGCGCCGCCGCGAAGTCAATCGTGTAGTTGCAGCGCCCGAGTCGCCACGCCGGATCGTCGGGACACGCGTAGTAGGAGTGGACGAAGTAGTAGCTTTCCTCCGGCAGCGCTTCCAGTCCGACCGGCAGCCGGTCGGACCAGGCGACCGTGTTCCAGCCCATGTGCGGCACCTTCCCCACGGCGGGGGGAAAGCGCCGGACGGGTCCCGGAATCACCCCGAGTCCGGCGGCGCCGGGAGCCTCCTCGCTGGCGTCGAGCAGCAGCTGCATGCCGAGGCAGATCCCGAAAAAGGGTCGGCCTCCGGCGATGAAGCGCCGCAGCACCGGAGTCCAGCCCCGACTGTGCAGCGCCTCCGCGCCGTCGCCGAAGTTGCCGACTCCGGGCAGCAGGCACGCTCCGAAGTGTTCCAGCTCCTCCGGTTGCTCCAGCACCCGGACCTCGCCGCCGACGTACTCCAGCGCTTTGACCACCGAGAACAGATTGCCCATGCGGTAGTCGATCACGGCGATCATCGGCTAGACTCCCGAGTAGGCGGCGAAGGCGCCGTCCACCGGCAGCACCACGCCGTTGACGAAACCGGAGGCCTTCCGGTCCGCCAGGAACAGCAGCGCCCCGGCCAGATCCTCCGGCGTGCCGAAGCGGCCCTGCGGGGTATGTGCGAGAATTTTTTCGCCGCGGGCGGTCAACGAGCCGTCCGGATTGGTCAGCAGCGTCCGGTTCTGATCGGTCAGGAAAAAGCCCGGCGCGATGGCGTTGACCCGGATCCCGACTCGCGACAAATGCACCGCAAGCCACTGCGTGAAGTTGCTGATCGCCGCCTTCGCCCCGCTGTAGGCGGGGATCCGGGTCAGCGGCCGGAAGGCGTTCATCGAGGAGATGTTGATGACCGTGCCGCCACCCTGGGCGGCCATGGCGCGGCAGAAGACCTGACTTGGCAGCAAGGTCCCCAGAAAATTCAAATTGAAGACAAAGCCGACGCCCGCCGGATCCAGGTCGAAAAAGGTGGTTCCGGGCTCCGGCGTTGCGCTCAGATCGGAGGGTTCCAGAAAATCGCGGGTGGTGGTTCCTTTGGGATGATTTCCCCCCGCTCCGTTGACCAGCAGCGTGCAGGACCCGCCGAACCGGGCGACGATTTCAGCTTCGGCCCGGCGCAGACTCTCCGGCTCCAGCACATTGGCCGCCAACCCGATCGCGGTGCCGCCGTCCGCCGTGATCCGGTCGGCTACCCGCTGCGCGCTCTCCGGTTTGAGATCGAGAATCGCGACGCGGGCGCCGCACCGGGCCAGCACCTCAGCCATCAGGCCGCAGAGGATGCCGCCGCCGCCGGTGACCACCGCGATTTCATTGCGGAAATCGGGGGTGAAAGGAAGTTCAATCATCGCTTCAACTCCTTGCTTGTAAGAATCATGAGGAAAAATCCAGCCAGCTCCGGAACGGCAGTTTGTGCGGATGCCGCAGAAACCGGCACTCCGGACACATGAAGTGTTCGAGTCCGTAAATCCGCGCCACCCGGCCGGATTGATACAAGGTGATCCGCCCGCCGTCGGGGACTTCGATCCCGTCGGGGGCGTTGTCGGCCACCACGAGGGCCGGTCCGCGCACGATCTCGATCTCGACCCGGCTGCGGGCATCCAGCACCAGGTGGCTGACCTCCTCGGTGGAGTTGCTGAAGGCCAGTCCGATTCCCACCCGGAACAAACTGTGGGTGATGCTGCGGTAATAGGCGGAGCTGCCGTGCACGCTGGACAGCCCCACGCCGTCTCCGACGATCTCGTTGGCGTAGAGCTCGCCGTCGATCCAGACCCGGTAGCGCAGCGCGCTGACCCGTTCGCGATTGTGAATGAAAATATCGTTGAGCCCGTAGAGCGTCCGCCCGGCGGCGTCGCCCGCGACCAGCGGCAGTTCGCTCAGTTTGAGCTCCCCCATGGTGAACAGCCGCAATTGCGGCGCCCCGCTGTGGCGGGCGCACAACGGCGCCGTGGCCGCGTCGCGCAGCGGCAGCTTGGGCACTTCCGGAAATTCGCGTTCGGCCCCCAGCAGCGTGCCGTCGCCGCCGTGGGCGACAATCAGCTCCGGGGGCGAGGCGGTCTCCTCCAGCCCGAACTTCGCCAGTTCGGGGCGGATGTCGGCCAGATTTTTCCCCACCAGTCGGATCTTCATGTCTCTCCTTTTGCGGCGTCAATCCGATACTATATCACTTCCGGCGCCTTCGCGCAATCGAAAGTTCCATTTTTTCAGCCGCGGAGTCGCACCCAGAGCAGCATCTCGCCGAACCGCCGGTTCCCCCAGAGCGCGTAGGGTACGAAACGCAGCACGGCCCCGGCCGGTGTTTCCGGCCGCCAGGGACGATAGAGCGGAGCGTCCGGCTCGAAGGGCGGTTCCCGGAACCCTTGCCCCTCGATCATCACCGTTCCCGCCGGCAGTCCCGGCGCCTCCCGGAGCTGCAACGGAGACTCCGGATCCAGGGTCAGGGTATTCAACCCCGGACCGTTGTCCTCCTCCTCCAGACAGTAGAGCAGGGGGCCGCGGGCGACCGCCACCCGGCCGCAATCCTGCCGGACCCGGGGATCGGCCACCAGCAGCTGCGGCTCGAACTCCAGCTCCAGCGTCAGCCGGTCACCGGCGCGGCAGGGGGCGGAGGCGACGGCGAACCCGTCCACCAGCGCATGCGGCAACTCCCCCCCGTTCCGGAGCAGACGGTAACTCCGGGCGTAACCGGGAATCCGCAGACTCAGCGTCAGCTCCTCCGGCCAGTCGTGCAGCAGCAGTTCAATCCGCCCCTGCCAGGGATAGGCGGTGCGCTGTTCGATGGTCAGTGGCCGGTCGCGCCAGGAGCTCTCCCAGCGCGAGTCGTTGTACAGATTGATCCACAGGCGGTTGTCGTCGAGCTCGTAAAAGTATTGCCCGACCGAGGCGCGCAACCGGGCCACATTCGGCGGACAGCAGGAACATCCGAACCAGTCCGGGCGCGGCTCCGGATGCCGTCCATTGGCCAGCGTGGCTCCGGGCTGGCAGGCGAGGGGATTGACGTAGAAGAAGCGGGTCCCCTCCACCGAGGTCCCCGCCGCCGCGGCGTTGTACAGCGCGCGTTCGAGCACGTCGAGATACTCCCCCTTCTTCTCCAGCAGGAACATGCGCCAGGCAAAGAAGATCAGGCCGATGGCGGCGCAGGTTTCGGCATAGGCCTCCTCGTTCGGCAGGTCGAAGGGGGCGGCAAAGGCCTCACCGAAGTGGGTGGAGCCGATGCCGCCGGTGACGTACATCTTCTCCCGGGTGATGCTGCGCCAGAGCCGATGACAGGCGGCGGTCAGCTCCTGATCGCCGGTTTCACGCGCCAGATCGGCCATGGCGGTGTAGAGATAGACCGCCCGGACCGCGTGCCCGGTCGCCTCGCTCTGTTCGCGCACCGGGCGATGGGCCTGAAAGTAGGCAAGATCGTTGAAGACTTCCACGGGCGAGGGTTTCCCCCCGGCTTCGAGCTGAAAATAGTTCGGCTCCGTCCCCCGTTGATCGACGAAGAACCGGGCCAGTTCCAGATAGTCGCGGCAGCCGGTGGCGGCGGCGAGTTTGACCAGCGCCAGTTCCAGCTCCTCGTGCCCGGGATACCCCTTGCACTGTTCCGGACCGGGGCCGAAGGAGCGGACCAGAAGATCGGCATAGCGGCACATGGCGTCGAGAAATTTCCGTTTCCCGGTGGCGTAAAAGTAGGCCACCGCCGCTTCAAACAGGTGACCGGCGCAGTAGAGCTCGTGGTCGCCGCGCAGGTTGCTCCAGCGGTCGAGCGGCCGGATCTGCTGAAAGTAGCTGTTGAAATACCCGTCCGGGGCCTGCGCCCGGACCAGGCGGTCGATCAGTTCATCGATGGTCCGTTCCAGTTCCGGATCGGGAAATTTCGCCAGCGAGCAGGCACCGGCCTCCAGATATTTGGCGATGTCCGAATCCCAGAAGATGTGCGGCCCGTTCGGCTGCCCCCGCCGGTAGTCGAAGTTCCAGGCGGCGAAACGGCCGCTGGCGGTGCATTGCCGGAAGTTGGCGGGAATGGTCTGTTCCCGGTTGATCGTCTCCAGTTGTAGCCAGTAGCCGCCGGTAAAGCGCAAGGTGGCGAGTTCCGATGCTCTCACTTGAGTTCCTCCAGTTTTTTCCGGACCGGGGCCGGATCAAAGTCGATTTCGCCCTCGCGAGTCAGGGCCTCCTCGTAACAGCGGCGGGCTCCCTCCGGGTCGTGAAGCGCCCGCAGCACGTCGCCGAGATGATCCAGCGTCACGCCCCGGTTGTTCTCGATCTCGGGCTTTTCCAGCGCCCGGCGCAGATACTCCGCGGCCCGTTGATGATCCCCGCGGCGGTGGAGCACCCAGCCTTTGCTGTCTAGATAGGCGCCGTTTTCCGGTTCCGCCGCCAGCGCCCGGTCGATCAGCTGCTCCGCCCGTTCCAGCTCCAGATTGAGTTCGGCGCTGATGTAGCCGACGGCGTTGGCGATCTCCGGCGAGCGCTCCAGCAGTCCGTTCTGCTGAAAGAACTCGGCCGCCCGTTTCAGCAGCTCCGGATCGCGCAGTTTTTCGGCGGCCGAGAGTCGTTGCATCTGAAGCCGGACCAGCTGCGCCAGCCGCTGTTGCGGATCGGTGATTTTCTGATACGCCGCTTCCTGCCGGTCGAGCTCCTTCGCCACCTCGTCGTAGCGGCGCTCCGCCCACAGTTTCTGAACCTCCAGCTCCTCCCGCAGCTCGGAATTCGGCAGCTTCCGGAGCTCCCGGTCCGCCTCGGGAAACCGGTTCAAGGCCAGCAGCGAGCGGATCAGGCGGGCCGCCGCCCGAGGATTGTCCCGGTCGATCGCCACGGCGCGCCGGGCCGCGTCCAGCGCCGCCGCGGCCTCGCCGTGCGCCAGCAGCAGATCCGCGCCCGCCAGCTGAATTGCGCTCCGGCTGTGATGCCGGTCCAACAGACTCCGCAGCCGCCCGAATTCGCGGAGCGACGCATACAACAGCAATCGTTCGAGAATCGCCTGATCCTGATGCAGTTTGGAATCGGTGGCGGTCAGCTGCCCGAGCAGCTCCTCATAGCGCCGCTGAAATTCCGTCTTCCGGCTCGGGCGCAGCCCCAGCCAGCGGCGTTGGTCGGGCGCGCGCCGGGCCGCCTCGCGGTAGAAGGAGACCGCGTTCTGGAGCGGCAGCGGCTCCGGCGTGGCCGACCCCAGCTGACGCTCCGCCAGCTCCGCTCCGGCGTCGTACTCCCCGGCCTTGAGCAGTTCGCCGAGTCGGAATCGGACAAGCCGCCGGTAGAGCTCGATTTGCGGCTCGGAAAGTTTCTCCGGCTCCGGGATCCGGCTGAGCACCCGTTCCGCCAGATCCTGCCGCGCAGTTTCCGGTTCGGGCAGCAGGGCGCTCATATTCAGCGCCAGCAGCGCCAGCGGCAACTCCTCCGGATGTTCCCGGGCCACCCGGCAGAGCTCCGGGGCGAGCTCCGGGGCGAGCTCCGGCGGCGTCTGCGCCAGCTGCTGCAGCGCCAGCGTGGAGCCGGGATCGTCCACCAGCACTTTGATCAGCAGCTGCCGCTGTTTGAGCGGATCCTTCTCCTGAGTGAAAAGGACAAAGTGGTTCAACGCCCGCAGCCGGGGCGAGGTGACCGGCGGCGGCTGCCCGGAGTCGGGGGCGGCGGGGGACTCCGGCGCATAATCCGCAACAAGGGCGCCCGCCGTCAGGCGCAGGGTTCCGAGCAGACAGCAGGCCAGCAGGATGAATTTTCCAACCATTAGGGGACCTCCTCCATGTGATCGGAAATACTATAAAGCGCTCAGACAGCCTTGTCAATGGCGGGCCGGGAAAAATTCCGGCGACCGGAGCGACGCCGGCTGCCCGGCGTCAGAGCCGTTCGGAGATGGCCTCGAGCAGCTGTTCGCCCGCCCGGGGACAGGCCCGGGCGGCGGCCGCCGCCGCGCACTGCGCCAGATGATCGGGCGAGGTCAGGAAGTTGTCCAGCAGCTGAATCAGCCGCTCGGGCGTGCACTCCCGATTGTCCAGCACCATCCCGGCCGCGGCCAGATACTGCGCATTTTCATACTGATGATTTTCCGCGGCATAGGGGTAGGGGACCAGCAGCGCCGGTTTTCCGAACTGCGCCAGCTCCGCCACCGTGCTGCCGCCGGCGCGGGAGACCACCAAATCGGCCGCCGCGTAGAAGAGTTGCATCTCCTCGGTGGCGGGCAGCACCAGCACCGGGAAGTCGGCGTCCGAGTAGACCTCCCGGACCGCGTCGAACTTGTCGGGGCCGGTCAGGTGGAGCACCTGGAAGTTTTTATCGGGAAGCTGTTTGAGCGCTTCCGGAAGGTTGATGTTCAAACTCTGCGCGCCCTGACTGCCGCCGAAAATCAGCACCGTGGTCCGCTCCGGCTCGAGCGGCGCTCCGAATTTTTCCCGAAGTTCCCGCAGCGCCTCCCGGCGGGCGGGCGGCGGCAGCAGCAGCTCCGGCCGCAACGGCAAGCCGGTACAGGCCACCGGGCAGCGACAGCTCCCGGCATTGACCGGCGGAAATGCCGTGCCCTGAAATTTCGCCCAACGGCTCAGAAAGCGGTTGGCCCGACCGATCCGGGCGTTGCCGTCGTGCAGAAAAATCGGAATCCGGAGCAGCTTCGCCGCCAGTACCGGCGGCAGCGAGGCGAAGGAGCCCATCCCCAGCAGGGCGTCGGGGCGGAAGCTCCGCAGCCGGAGGACGGCCGCCGGGATGCCGCCGGCCAGTCCCCAGCAGAACCGCAGCGTCCGCAGCGGTCGGCGGAGTCCGGGCGCGGGCATCCAAGGCACGGTCATCGCCTCGATTCCGAAACTCCGGGCCACCTCCTGCTGGTGGCGGGCGTGGACTCCGGACAGCAGCAGCACCTCGCCGCCGTCGGCCGCGAGCTGCCGCGCCACGCTGAGCCCCGGATAGAAATGTCCGCCGGTGCCCCCGCAGCTGATGGCCAGTCGTTTGAGTTTCATCGTCGCTCCGCAGAAAAAAACCCGCCTCCCGAAAGCAATCGGGATGCGGGTCGCAAACCGGAATCTTATTCCGCGTTCTCAGCCTTAACTTCGGTGGCCGGAGCCTCCTCCGCCTTGGTCTCGATCACCGTTTCGGAGGCCTTCGGCGCCGGGTTCAGGTTGCCCTCCACCAGCTGCAGAATGCACATTTCGGCGGCGTCGCCCTGACGCTTGCCCAGTTTGATGATCCGGGTGTACCCGCCCTGACGATCCTGATAGGCAGGGGCGATTTCGTCGAACAACCGCTTGACCGCGGCCTTGTCGCGCAGCCGGGCCACCGCCAGCCGCCGCCGATGCAGATCCCCCCGCTTGCCCAAGGTGATCAGTTTTTCGGCGAAGATCCGCGCCTCCTTGGCCTTCACCAGCGTGGTGGTGATCTGGCCGTGGGCGATCAGGCTGCTGACCATGTTGGCCAGCATGCTGCGCCGGTGGGCGCTGGAGCGCCCGACTTTAAAAGTATGAACCCGATGACGCATTTATTTTTCCTCCTCGTTCTCGGTACCGCGAATCCGCAGCGATTCCGCATCCAGTGCTGCGAGCAATGCGTCACTGAAGGTCATGCCGAGCGACAAACCGAGCTTCTCCATTTTTTCCTTGATTTCGTCCAGCGACTTCTTGCCGAAGTTCCGGTATTTGAGCATCCGGCTCTCGGTCTTGGTGCACAACTCGCCCACCAGCCGGATGTTCGCGCTGTTGAGGCAGTTCATGGCCCGGACCGAGAGATCCAGCACCTCGACTTCCTGAATCAACTGCTTGAAGATCTTGACCTCGTCCTCGCTGAGAATGTTCATCACACTCTCCTGCTCGCAGGCCGGACCGCCCATGAACACCTGCAGATGGTCTTTGAGGATCCGGGCCGCCGCCTCCAGCGCGTTCTGCGGAGAGATCCGGCCGTCGGTCCAGATTTCAAGCTCCAGACTGTCCATTTCGGTCTCTTCGCCGACGCGGGCCGCGCCGACCTGATAGTTGACCCGGGTCACCGGGCTGAACAGACAATCCACCGGGATGGTGCCGATGGCCCGCTCGCCGGGATACTTCTCCGCCGGGAGATACCCTTTGCCGCGGATCACGTCGATCTCCGCCCGGAAGGGCTTGGCCTTGTCCAGGGTGCAGATCAGCTGATCGGGATTGAGCACTTCCACGGTGCTGTCGCAGATGATGTCACCGGCGGTCACCGGACCGATCTTGTCCTTGCGGATCTCCAGGGTCTTGGGCCCTTCGCCGTGAAGATTCAACCGGACGCACTTCAGATTGAGCACAATCTCGGTGACATCCTCGAGCACGTTGTCGAGCGTATCGAACTCGTGCTTGGCACCGTCGATGCGGACCGCGCAGATGGCCGCCCCCTCCAGCGAGGAGAGCAGCACCCGGCGCAGCGAGTTCCCCAGGGTATGACCGAAACCGCTCTGAAACGGGGCCGCGATGAATTTGGCGTAGGTGGCCGTCGCGGTATTTTCGTCGACAACCAGCGCCTTGGGCATCGGGAAACCGATTGCAGCAGTCATAATTTACCTCCGTCTATTTTTTACAAGTAAAACTGAAACCCGCTCCTGCTGACCAAACGTCAGACACGACGGCGTTTCGGCGGACGGCAGCCATTATGGGGCACCGGAGTGATGTCCTTGATCGCATTGACTTCCAGTCCGACGGAGGCGAGTCCGCGAACCGCGGATTCCCGACCGGCGCCCGGTCCCTTGATCCGCACTTCGACTTCCTTCATGCCCAGCAGCTGGGCTTTGCGGGCGGCGTCGCCGGCGATCACCTGGGCGGCGTAGGCCGTGCTCTTGCGCGAGCCCTTGAAGCCGTTCTTGCCGCCGGTCGACCAGCACAGCACATTGCCGTGCAGATCGGTGAAGGTGACTTTGGTGTTGTTGAACGTGGCCAGCACATAGGCGATGCCGCTGGGCACATAGCGGCCGCTCTTGCTCCGCTTGACTTCTTTCGGCGCGGTCGGCGCCGCCTCGGCCGTCGTCGCCGCGACTTCCGGAGTGTTCACTTGTTCTTCAGCCATTCTATTGATTCCTCAAACTAATTCCTGATTCCCTACGCGGCGCGTCGATTGCGCCGCACCTCCGGGCGGGCCTCAGCCCTTGGCCGCCAGACGACGCTGAGTTTTGTCGCGGATGGCGCCGATCGTCACCTTCTTACCCTTGCGGGTACGGGCGTTGGTCTTGGTGCGCTGTCCCCGGACCGGCAGATTCCGGCGATGCCGGGTGCCCCGGTAGCAGTTGATCTGCTGCAACCGGCGGATATCCGCGGCGATGCTGCGCCGCAGATCACCTTCGACCAGCAGTTCGTTCTGAAGAATCACGGTAATCGCCGAGATCTGCTCGCCGGTCAGATCCTTGGCCTTGAGATCGCGCGGAATTCCGGTTTTGTTGATGATGTCCAGCGCGATGGCCGGACCGATCCCATAGATGTAACGCAGCGCATATTCGATGCGCTTGTTGGCCGGGATGTCAACTCCAATGATACGCGGCATAATCTGTCCTCTGTTAACCTTGTCTCTGTTTGTGCCGGGGATTGCGCGAGCAAATGATCCGCACCACGCCGTTACGCTTGATTACCTGGCAGAATTCGCATCTGCGCTTCACCGATGCCCTGACTTTCATGTTGCAACCTCTCGCCTTTTTACAAAAAACAAAAACCCAGCATTGCCGTTTCCCGCCTGCGGCGGAATCCGTCAAACAACGCTAAGCTTTTGTCCGGCTCCGGCGTTTTGAAGCCGGAGCGTTGCACCATATCCGCCATGTCTCCGGCGGATACCGTCGACTCTGGAGATCAGCTCACGAGCGGTGGAATTTCGATATGAACACTGATTCTTCAGATTCAATGTGCATAAAATATCCGTTCTTCGGCAAAATGCAAGCCTCCCCGGCTCTTTTTTTTCAACTTTTTTCGGGGCGTCGGCGGTTCCGCGCCGCCCGGAGTCCCGCCGCGAGCAGTCGAACCAGTTCCCCCGCCGCGGCGCGACGGAAATTCTCTGCGATCGTCCTCCGGAAGCGGGGCGGGAAGGGGGGGCGGTTTGACAAAATCTCCATCGCGGGTTATGTTATGAAATGATGGTTTTTATAAATCGGGTCAACCGACCGCGGTTCAACATCAGGCAAGGAGCTTTTCCCAAATGAGTTTTTTTTCAAAAATAAGATTCTGGCTGGCGGTCCTGGCCGGACCGGCTGTTCTGGGACTGCCCGGCTGCGGCACGCCGCCGTCATCGGCGGCGCCGGCGGCGACCACCGCGGCGGGACAACTGCCCGCGGAGCGGATGACGACCCCGCTGCCGCTCGGCATCATCGGCGAAACCGAGGCGATTTACCTGCCCGGGTTCAGCGCGCCGTTCGAGGCCAGGATCGATACCGGTGCCACCACCAGTTCCATCGACGCCCGGGAGGTCCGGCTGTTTGAACGCGACGGACAGCAGTGGGTCTCCTTCCGGATCATCGCCCGGGACGGAAAATCCCGGAGCTATGAACTGCCGGTGGTGCGGACCGTCCGGATTAAACAGCATAACGGTGAGTCCCTGCGCCGGGTCTGCGTGATGTTGACCTTCCGCTTCGGTCACCTGACGCTGGAGCGGGAGTTTACCCTGACCGATCGCGGCAGGTTTGAATACCCGGTGCTGGTCGGCCGCAACATCATCAACGGTCTGGCCGTGGTCGACCCGTCCCGGAGGAACGTACTCTGAGGTGGGCGCGGCAGCAGGGGGGAGAAGTCATGGCCGATGCCCGGAATCCACGCCGGATGCTTTATCTGCTGGTCGTTCTGCTCGCGGCGGCGGCGGTGACGGTCACCGTGGTGAAAGTCCGGTATTTCGGGTTCAGCCTCAGTGACCGGGGCGGGTTCTATTATCAGGTCGACGGGGTCATCACCCTGGAGCCGCAGGGCGAACTCCCGGTGCGGATCTCCCTGGCCGTGCCGGAGCCCGAGGCCGGATGGGCGTTCGTGCCCGAGGCCGTCGAAGCCACCGGCTTTCAACTCACCCGGCAGGACGGCTTCCCGCGGCTGGTGAAGACTCTGACGCCGCCGGTGGCGATCCGGCGGGTGCCGTTCCGCTACCGTCTCGTTCCCGCGCCGCAGCGCCGGGCTGAACCGGAGAAACCGGAGCTCCCGATGTCGCCTCCGCCGCTGGCCGATGCGGCGCACCATGCCGTGGCGGAACTGCTCGACCGGATTGATCCGGAGCGTAAACTCCCGGCGGCGGAGCTGGTCCCGGCGCTTCTGCACCGGTTGAGCGCCCTCTCTCCCGCCGAAAAACGACTGCTGGTGCCGAATCCCGGCGCCGACCTGACCGTGGAGGCCGCCGTCACGGTTCTGGCGCAGCGGGGGATTCCGGCGCGGATCATGCGCGGGATCCTGTACGACCCGCGGCGTTATCAGCAGCAGCCGACCCTCTATCTCGACGTCTGGCACGACGATGCCTGGCACGCCTATCGCCCGGGGGCCGGGACACTGGAGCCGCCCGGAACCTTTCTGGTGCTGCAGCGGCGCGACCATTCGCTGCTGGAGGTGAGCGGGGCGCGGAGTTCGTCGCTGCTCTATTCGGTGACCCGGGTGCCCGCCGGGGTGGAGCGCCTGAACCGGATCCGGGCCCGGATCTTCGACGACCGGACCTTGTCGGAACTTTCTTTGTTCTCGCTGCCGGCGGCCGAGCAGAATCTGTTCAAGCAGCTGGCGCTGCTGCCGCTGGCCATCCTGCTGATCGTCATCGCCCGCAACATCATCGGCATCACCACCATGGGCACCTTCATGCCGGTGCTGATCGCCATGGCGTTTCTGGAAATGCGCCTGCTGCCGGGAATCGTGAATTTCATCCTGATCCTGACGGTGGGGCTGGGAATCCGGGCCTGGCTGTCGCGCCTGAATTTGCTGATGGTGCCGCGCATTTCGGCGGTGGTCGTGGTGGTGATTCTGCTGATGCAGCTGATCAGCGTGGGGGCGAACCTGCTGCATATCCCCGAACTGGTCAATGCCACCTGTTTCCCGATCATCATCATCGCCTGGACCATTGAGCGGGCGTCGATGACCTGGGAGGAGGACGGCGCGCGGAACACCCTGAAGCAGCTCGGCGCCAGTCTCGGGGCGGCGGCGGTCTGTTACCTGGTGCTGGCGAACTCCTACCTGCAATATCTGCTCTACACGTTTGCCGAGCTGAATTTGATTATTCTGGGGGTGATTCTGCTGCTCGGGACCTATACCGGGTACCGGTTGACCGAACTCACGCGCTTTGAACCGCTGGTGAAGTCATGAAGCTGTGGACGGCAATCCCCCGGCCCCGTCTGGTTTCGCCCCGGCGCCTGCGCCGCGCCGGGGTGCTGGGCATGAACCAGCGCAATTCGGACTACATCATGCGCTACAACCGCCGCGCGGATTATCCGGACGTGGATGACAAGCTTCGTACCAAGCAGTTGGCGATCCGGCAGCAGGTGGCGACCGCGGAACTGATCGGGTGCATTAAACATCAATTTCAGGTGAAGAACTTCCGGGAACTGGTCGCGGGGGTCCCGGATTTCGTGATCAAGCCGGGGCATGGAAGCGGTGGGCGCGGGATTCTGGTGATCCGGCATCACGACGGGGAGCATTTTTACAAGCCCAACGGCGAGGTTTGGAACTACAAGTTGATCTACGAGCATATCTCCAACATTCTCTCCGGGCTGTACAGCCTGGGCGGGCAGGTGGATTATGCGCTGTTCGAGCGGTGCATCGACTTTTCCGATGTCTACAGCCGCTTCAGTTTTGAAGGGGTCCCGGATGTCCGGCTGATCGTCTTCCGCGGCTATCCGGTGATGTCGATGATCCGATTGGCGACGCGGGAATCGGACGGCCGGGCGAATCTGCACCAGGGGGCGGTGGGGGTCGGACTGCGGATCCGCGACGGCAGTCCGGAATTTGCGGCGCAGCACAACCGGGCGGTCACCCGCCATCCGGATACGGGGGCGGCGTTTTCGGAGCTGCGGGTTCCACGCTGGGAGGAACATCTGGAGTTGGCGGCGCGCTGTGCGGAAATGACCCCGCTGGGCTATTTCGGCGCGGACATCGCTACGGATCGGCGCCGGGGACCGCTGCTGCTTGAACTCAACGCGCGACCGGGGCTCGCCATTCAGATCGCCAACGGGCAGGGGTTGCTGACCCGGCTGCGCCTGATCGAATCGCTGCCGCCGGGGGCCCATCCCGGGAGGGCGGAGAAAATCGCGTTTGCCCGCGAGCATTTCGCCTGAGTCGCCGACCGGAAGCGGGCGCGCGAAAAGTTGGCGCCGGGCTGAAAAAAATCGGCGGCGGGGGTTGTAATTTTCCAAAACGGGTGTAATGTATCGTACATTGTGCAATTGTTAAATTGCTGAAACCTTAATTCGTTTCGTGCGAATTGTCGGCGGCCCGGTGTCGGCGGCCGACTCCGGAAGGTTTGCCGCCGCAGGAGCGGGGCGGGGTCGGAAACGGCGCCCGGTACGGCGGATTTCACTTCCTTCCGGGAGGAGCGGTTTCAGCCGTTCAACCAAGGATGGAAGTCCGGAGAAAATGGAAGTTACCAACATCAGCGTGTATGCCGGGTCGGCGCACCCGGAGCTCTCGCAGGCCATCGCCGACTATCTCGGAATCCCGCTCGGAAAAGTTCATCACACGCAGTTTCCCGACGGCGAAATCTTCGTGCAGTTCGAGGAAAACGTCCGCCGGGCCGATGTCTTTCTGATCCAGCCGACCTGCAAGAAGCCGAACGACTATCTGATGGAACTTCTGATCATGATCGACGCCGCCCGCCGGGCTTCCGCCGCCCGGATCACCGCGGTGCTGCCCTACTTCGGCTACGCCCGGCAGGACCGCAAGGACAAGCCGCGGGTTCCGATCACCGCCAAGCTGGTCGCCAACATGCTGACCGCGGCCGGTGCCGACCGGATCATCACCATGGATCTGCATTCGCATCAGATTCAGGGCTTTTTCGACATTCCGATGGACCACTTGTACGCCCGCCCGGTGCTCGCGCCGATGCTGAAGAAGACGCTCGGCCCCGACCCGGTGGTGGTGGCTCCCGACTCCGGCAGCGCCAAGATGGCGATGTACTACTGCGACCTGCTGGGCGCCGGTTTCGCCGTGGTGGCCAAGCGGCGGCTGAATGCGACCACTGTGGCCTCCAGCCATCTGGTCGGCGACGTCAAGGACAAGGTCTGTGTCATCACCGACGACCTCACCTCCACCGCCGGGACGCTCTGCGCCGCGGCCAAGATTCTGAAGGCCAACGGGGCGGCCAGGGTCTACGCCGCGGTCTCGCACTGTCTGCTGGACGCGACCGGCAAGAAGCGGCTGTTGGAGACGCCGGAGCTGGAACAGTTGTTCGTAACCGACGCCGTGCCGATCGATGACACGCTCGGCGGCCGGATCAAGGTGGTCAGCGTGGCGCCGCTGCTGGGCGAGGCGATCAAGCGCATCCACGTCGGCAAGTCGGTTTCTTCGTTGTTTTATCCCAAAAATTAAGCGAGTGATTCATTCGTCAACGAGTCTCATCAAGAAAGGACATCCATGAGTAAGGAAAAACACCAAATTGCGGTGCAGAAGCGCAGCGAATTCGGCAAGAACGCTTCGCGTCGCGCCCGTCGGGACGGCCTGGTGCCGGTGATCGTCTACGCCAAAGGAGAGGCCGGGGTGCCGTACTATGTGAAGGCCGGCGACTGGGAGGCCCTGTCGCACCACGAGCTGCACCTGGTCTATCTGGTCGATGGCCGGCAGGAGACCGCCGCGCTGGTCAAGGACGTGCAGGTCAACTACCTGAAGAATCATGTGCTGCACATCGATTTCCAGGCGGTCGATCTGAATGCGGAAATCCACTCCGAAGTGCAGATCCACCCGGTCGGCGAGGCCTACGGCGCCGCGCACGGCGGCATCCTCGAGCAGGTGATCCACCAGATCACGGTCTCCTGCAAGGCGCAGGACATCCCCGAGAGCATCGGGGTGGACGTCTCCAAGCTCAACATCGGCGATGCGCTGCATGTGTCGGACATCGTGCTGCCGGCCGGGGTGAAGCTGGTCGGGGACGGCGAAGCGATCGTCTTCCATGTGGTCCACGAGCAGGCGGAAGAGGTGGAAGCTCCGGCCGCCGAGGAGCTGACCGAGCCGGAGGCCATCAAGCAGAAGGGTCCGGCCGAGCCCAAGGAAGGCGCGGATAAGGCGGACAAGAAGAAGTAGGAAGCGGGTCGGGCATGTCGGAGGCAACAGCGATCACTCTGATTGTCGGTCTGGGCAATCCCGGGGCCGAATATGCGGATACGCGGCATAACGCCGGGTTCGCGGTGATCGAGGAGCTGTTGCGGATGCTGCCCGGGAGTTTTGCGGAGTCCCGGATCTGCGAGAGCCGCTGCTGGAGCGGCCGCTTCCGGGGACGGGCGCTCCACTTGCAGCAGCCGCTCACCTATATGAATCTGAGCGGCCGCGCGATCGCCGGACTGGCGCGGAAACTGAAGTTGACGCCGCCGGAAATTCTGGTGATTCAGGACGATCTGGATCTGCCGCCGGGTCGGCTCCGGATCCGCCGCGGCGGCGGCGCCGGGGGACACCACGGCGTGGAGTCGGCGATCGCTGAGCTGGGCAGCTCCGATTTTTACCGGCTGCGGCTGGGCATCGGCCGGGCGGAGGGTCGCGGCGAAACGGTGGAGCATGTGCTGACGCGGGTACCCGCCGCGGAGCAGTCGCAGTGGGATCGGATGATCAAACTGGCGGCGGCGGCGGCGCTCGAAATTCTCAGCTGCGGCGCAAGCCGGGCGATGACGCGCTACAACCGGGCGGAGGAGTCCGCCGCGGAGCAGGAAGTGAACGGACAGGAAAAACCAAGAGAAGCTTAAAGAAAGGGTTTTATTTTGAAAAAATACGAAGCGGTATTCATTCTGGACATCCGCAAAGTGGATGACGATGGCGACGCTTTCAGCAAGGAGCTGGCGGCGCAGGTCGAGGCTCTGGGCGGCAAGGTGGAGCTCTCCACGCCGATGGGGCGGAAGCAGTTCACCTACGACATCAAGAAGCGCAAGGCCGGGATCTACTGGGACTATGTGCTGGAGCTGGAACCGGCGCAGGTGTTTGCGCTGAAGGACAAGTACCGGCTGGACGAGCGGGTGCTGCGCTGCATGGTCGTGACCTACGACCGGCCGGCCACCGGCGAGACCTCGAGCAAACTCGCGGCCGAGAACTGATCCGGACGCAGGGGGAAGAGGTATGGCGTCTCTCAATAAAGTGTTCCTGATGGGGAATCTGACCCGCGATCCGGATCTGCGTTACACGCCCTCCGGACAGGCGGTCTGCGATCTGGGATTGGCGGTGAATCGCCGGTTCCAGGTCAACGGCCAGGACCGCGACGAGACCTGCTTTGTCGACGTGGTGGTCTGGGGCAAGTCGGCGGAGAACTCCAAGCAGTTTCTGGAGAAGGGTTCGCCGGTGCTGGTGGAGGGGCGTTTGCAGTTCGATCAGTGGGAGGATCAGAACGGCGGAAAACGTTCGCGGCTGCGGGTGGTCGCCGAGCAGGTCCAGTTTCTGGGCGGTCGGCGCAATCAGGAGAACGGCATGACGAACGAAGCCGGCGGCGGCAATTACGCCCCCCGGCAGAACAGCGGCAACTATGCCCAGGGCGGCAACTACGGCGGCGGTCAGCCGACGGAGTATCGCCGCGGGCCCGGCGGGATGCCGCGCGCTCCGCAGTCCGGTCCCGGAGCGCCCCCCGCGATGCCGGATCCGTCGTTCAATCCTGCGGTGGACTCGGAAGAGGATATCCCGTTTTGACGGCAACGAAATTTTGAACTGAAGCAATCATAGACAGAAAGGTGCATGCGAGATGCAGCAGAGAAGATCCAATCGTCGGCGGCAGCCGGCCAAACCGAAAATCTGCCGGTTTTGTGAGGCGAAAGTAACCTACATCGACTTCAAGGACGCTGAAATCCTGGCCAAGTTCCAGACCGAGAAGGGGAAGATCACCCCGCGTCGGATCACCGGAACCTGCCCGGATCACCAGAAGATGCTGTGCGAGGCGATCAAGCGCGCCCGCGTCCTCAGTCTCGTGTACTAAGACCAGGGAGGAAAAAATGGCTCAAGTGAATCTGGTGCTCCTCGACGATGTGGAGAATCTGGGTCTGGCCGGCGAGAGCGTCCATGTGGCGGCCGGGTACGCCCGTAATTATCTGTTGCCGCGCGGTCTGGCCGCCAAGGCGACTCCGGCGGTGATGCGTCAGCTCGAAGCGCGGCGCAGCAAGATTGAAGAGCGTCGGCGGCAGGAGCTCGAAGCAGCTCAGGCGCTGGCGGAAAAACTGGCTGCGATGGAGATCTCCATCGCGGCGCAGGCGGCCGCCGACGATCAGCTGTTCGGCTCGGTCACCGCGCGTAACATCGCCGAGAAGCTGGCCGAAAACGGCGTGACTCTCGAACACACCCGGATCAAGCTCGATCCGCCGATCAAAACCCTCGGCAGCTACACCGTGGAGATCAAGCTCCACCATGCGGTCACGGCCGAGCTGAAGGTCTGGGTCGTCCGGGGCTGAGACGATCGTGGCGGTTCCGGATCAGCACGTCGCATCGGGATCGGGCGCGCTTGCCGGCCTGATTGAGCGGCCTCAGCCGCACGATCTGGAGGTGGAGCGCGCGGTCCTGTCGGCGATGCTCCGGGAACCGCAACACTGCATTGACGAAGCGGTGGAACTCCTCGGCGCCGCCGAGGTGTTCTATTCCCATATCCACCGGACGATTTTCAAGGCGATTGTCGCACTCCACAATCATCCGGAGTTGAAAGTCGATCTGGTCACGCTGGCCAACTACCTGCTGAAGAGCGGCAAGCTCGAGGCGGTGGGCGGCGTGTCGACGCTGGCCGAGATCCACGACTTTGTCCCCACCGTGGTGCGTCTGGACTCTTGGTGCGCCATCGTCCGCAGCTACGCCACGCTGCGCCGTATGATCGACATCTGCACCGAATCGGTCTCCCGCTGCTACGACCCCGCAACCGAGGTGAACGCCCTGATCGAGGAGATCGAAAGCCGCATCTATCAGGTCCGGGAAGCGGAACTGCGCGACACCATCGTGGAGGTCAAGGACAGCATCGGCGCCGAGTTTCAGGCGCTTCAGGACATCCTTGACGGGAAGGTTGAAGTGGGGATCCCTACCGGCTTTTCGGAGGTGGACCTCTTTACCGGCGGCCTGAAGAAGGGGGAGATGTTCGTGCTGGCCGCGCGGCCTTCGATCGGCAAGACCAGTCTGGCGCTGAACATCATCCGCAATCTGGCGCTCTCCACCCGCACGCCCCGGCCCCGCCGGGTCGCGTTCTTCAGTCTGGAAATGACCGCCGAACAGATCACCCGGCGGCTGCTCTGCACCGAGGCGGGCCTTTCGGAATCGGTGTTCTGGAACAAGTCCTTCAACAAGAGCGACATCTCCCGCCTGACCAACGCCGCGGACATTTTGACCAATTCGACGATTTTCATCGATCCCACCGGCGGACTCACCATCTCCGAGCTGCGGGCCAAGGCGCGGATGATGAAGTTCCGCAACCATATCGATCTGGTGGTCATCGATTATCTGCAGCTGATGCGGGCCGACCGGGCCAACGACAGCCGGCAGCAGGAGGTGGCGGAGATTTCCAGCGGCATCAAGCAGCTGGCCAAGGATTTGAAGATTCCGGTGCTGGTGCTGGCCCAGCTCAACCGCGAGGTCGAGAAGGGTGCGGGAGCCTCCGCCCGGCCCAAACTGAGCCATCTGCGCGAGTCCGGCGCGATCGAGCAGGACGCCGATATCGTCTCCTTTCTGCATCGCGACCGCGACGAGGCCAAGAAAGTGGCCGAAGGCGAGAGCGTCAAGGCCGAATGGATCATCGAAAAGAACCGTAACGGGAGAACCGGAGTGGTGGATCTGCTCTTTTTCCCGCATCGGATGGAGTTTGTCCCCGCCGCCCCCTACAGCGACGAGGATTGTCCGCCGGAGAAGCGGAAGGCATAGTTGGAACCACGCAAGGGGGAGAGCAGCATGAAGCGTTCGGAGTTGAATCAGATTCTGCGGGAGGCGTCGGCCTTTCTGAAACGGATGAATTTCCAATTGCCGCCGTTTGCCGACTGGACGCCGGAGGAGTGGCGCGACCGGGGCGCGGAGTGCGACGAGATCCGGGACAATCTGCTGGGCTGGGACATCACCGATTTCGGCTCCGGCGACTTCGCCGGAACCGGCCTGCTGCTGTTCACGCTCCGCAACGGGACGCACGGATCGGTGCGCTACCCCAAACCCTATGCGGAAAAGATCATGATCGTCCGCGAAAATCAGGTGACTCCGTATCACTTCCACTGGTTCAAGATGGAGGACATCATCAACCGCGGCGGCGGCAATCTGCTGGTGACGCTCTACAACGCCACCGCCGACGAGGCGGGACTGGCGGACACCCCGGTGGAGGTCTGGCAGGACGGCCGGCGCTATGCCGTGGCGCCCGGCAGTACGGTGCGGCTGAGCCCGGGACAGAGCATTACGTTGCGGCCGAAGCAGTATCACACCTTCCGCGGCGAGCCCGGAAGCGGGACCGCGCTGATTGGTGAGGTGTCGCAGGTCAACGACGACCGGACCGACAACCGCTTTCTGGAACCGGTCGGGCGCTTCCCGGAGATCGAGGAGGACGAGCCCCCGTTCCGGCTGCTGGGGTGCGAGTACGACCGCTTTATCCGGCGCTGACCGCGTTCAGCAGCCCTCCAGCCGCGTGCCGATTTTCCGGGCGCAGGCGATGACCAGCGGCGCGAGTTCCGCGATCCGGTCACGCAGGTAGAGTTCACTGCCGGAGAGGCTGACGCCCGCGAGCAGATTCCCCTCCCGATCGAGAATCGGCGCGGCCAGACAGAAGACGCCCGGCTCATGTTCCCCCTGATCCAGGGCGAACCCCCGCTCCCGGATGTCGTCCAGCTCCGCCAGCAGCGTCGCGGCGTCGCGGATGGTGGTCGGCGTAAACACCTGATACGACAACTCCGCACAGAGCTGGCGCCGTCGTTTTTCGGGCAGCCCCGCGAGCATCGCCTTGCCGATCCCGGTGCAGTGCAGGGGGGAGACGTTGCCCACCTGCGAGCCCATGTGGATGGAGCGCGAGCCTTCGACTTTATCCAGATAGTAGACCTGATCATCCCGGAGTTCCGCCAGATGGACGGTTTCGCGGGTCTGGACGGAAAGCTCCCGCAAGCAGGGCCGGGCGCAGCGCGGCAGGGCGTTCTGTTCTCCGGCCCGATAGCCCAGCTGGAGCATCCGGACCCCCAGCGTGTAGATTCCCCGGTCGCCGGCCAGATAGCGCCGATCGGTCAGAAATTTCAGCATCCGGAACAGCGTGCTGATCGGCAGTTCCAGCTCCAGCGCCAGCTCCTTGGCGTTAAGCCCGTGGCCGCTGTGTGCGATGGTCTCCAGAATGGCAAAGACCTTGGTCAGACTTTTTTCTCCGTTTTTCGGCATTTTCCCACCAGATAAGAAAATTTCCGGTCATGACGATTTGGTTCGGTCCGGAAACACGTTATATTATAGTTGCAGTTTGCAGGAAATCAATCTTATAATGTGAGAAAAATAAACGATGTTGCAAAAACCCTGTATCGCCGGATTCGGCGAAATCATGTTGCGGTTGATGCCGCCGGGGGGGCGGCGGCTGGTGCAGACGCTGCCCGGAACGCTGGAGGCGACTTTTGGCGGCAGCGAAGTCAATTGCTGCGCCGCGCTGGCGCTGCTGGGGGCGCGGATCGAGTTCCTGACCCGGCTGCCGGAACAGCCGGTGGCGCAGGCGGCGCTGATGCAGCTGCGGGGGTTGGGGGTCGGCGTGGACCGGGTGATTTTCGATGAGCGCGGTCGGCTGGGTGTCTATTATGTCGAAAGCGGCGCGGCGCAGCGGGGCGGGCAGGTGATCTACGACCGCGAAAACTCCGCCATCGCGCTGGCCGGACCCGAACGCTACGACTTTGCGCGGCTGCTGGAGGGGGTGGACTGGCTGCATGTGAGCGGCATCACGCCGGCGCTTTCGGAGGCGGCGTACCGGAGCACCCGGGCGCTGGTCGAGGCGGCGGCGGAGCGGCGAATCACGATCTCCTGCGACCTCAATTTCCGGCGGCGGCTCTGGCGCTGGCGGCCGGAGGTCGAGCCGCGCGAACTGGCCCGGACCTGCCTGACGCCGCTGGTTGCGGCCTGCTCGTTGATTGTGGCCAGCGCCGCCAATGTGGAGGAGGTGTTCGGCTGCGGGGCGGCGGCGGACCCGCTGGGGACCGCCCGGGAACTGAGCCGGAAATTCCCCGGCGTCGACCGGATCGCCATGACCCTGCGGCAGTGCCGCTCGGCCGATGAGCACGACTGGGGCGCGATGCTCTACGATTGCCGTTCCGGGCGCGCGTATTTCGCCCCGACGGATGAAGCCGGACGCTATGCACCGTACCGGATCGGGCGGATTGTCGATGCCTTCGGCGGCGGGGACGCCTTCGCCGCCGGTCTGATCTACGCCCTGAGTTCGGGCGAGTTCCCGGAGCCGGAACGGGCGCTGGCCTTTGCCGCGGCCGCCGGCTGCCTCAAGCTCGGGGTCTGGAGCGATTACAATTACGTCACCCGGGAGGAAGTTCTGGCATTGATGGGCGGCGATGCCGCCGGGAGGTTGCAGCGATGAGAGCGCAATTTGCAGAGCGGTTACAGCGCAGCCGGGCGATCGCCATTCTGCGCGGTCTGACTCCGGAGCGGGTGCCGGAAGTGTGCCGGGCTATGCTCGACAACGATTTCCCGCTGGTCGAGATCCCGTTGAATTCCCCGGATGCGCTGCGCGGCATCGCCCGTGCCGTCGAACTGGATGACCGGCTGCTGGTCGGCGCCGGAACGGTGCTGACTCCGGAGCAGGTGAGGGCGGCGGCGCAGGCCGGGGCGCGGTACATCATCTCCCCGAACGTGGATCGCGCGGTGATCGAGGCCACCCGCGAGGCCGGGTTGATCAGCATTCCCGGTTTTTTCACGCCCACGGAGGCGTTTGCTGCGGCGGCGGCCGGGGCGGATTATCTCAAGTTGTTTCCCGCGGCCCGGCTGGGGGCGGCCTACTTCCGGGATCTGAAGGCGGTGCTGACCCTGCCGCTGCTGGCGGTCGGCGGCGTGGAGCCGGAGAACGTGCGCTCCTTTCTGGAGGTCGGCGCCGGAGTGGCGCTCGGCTCTGCGTTGTTCCGGCCCGAATTCACGGTGCCCGAGATCCGTGAAAAAGCCCGGCAATTCAGGAGTCTGATCGGATGAGCGAAGCGTATTCCAACACCCCGTTCCCGTTGATTGTGCCGACTGCCGAACAGGCGCCGGAGCGGCGCCGGCATCAGGGCATTCCCAGTGTGGAGATCCTGCCTTCGGGCCGACTGTTCGCCACCTACTACGCCGGACCGGAACCGCGGGAGGGGCCCGGCAATTATGTGCTGCTGGCCGCCAGTTCCGACGGCGGCAGAAGCTGGCGTGAGTTGCTGGTGGCGGCGCCGCGGCCGGAGGAGCGGGCCTTCGACCCGGAACTCTGGCTCGACCCCCGGGGCCGGTTGTGGTGGAGCTGGACTCAGAGTCTGGCGCCGCAGCCCGACGGCTTTTATGACGGGCGGGGCGGAGTCTGGGCCGCGCTTTGCGAGCACCCCGAGGCGGAGAATCCGGTCTGGAGCGAGCCGCGGCGAATCGCCGACGGCGTCCAGATGTGCAAGCCCACGGTACTGAGCGACGGGAGCTGGGTGTTCCCGACGGCGCTCTGGGGCATCCGGCCGGAGCAGACGCCGGAGTCGTTGCGGCCGCTGCTCCGCTCCAATCTGACGCTGACCACGGACGGCGGCGAGACCTTCCGGCTGATTCCCGGACCGGCCGTCCCGGAACGCTACTTCGATGAACATCTGCTGGTCGAACTTCAGGACGGCAGCTGGGTGGTGTACGTCCGCACCCGTTACGGCATCGGGATGAGCCGTTCCCGGGATCGGGGGGCGACCTGGACGGCGGGCGAGGATTCGGGACTCGGCGGACCCGATGCGCGCTTTGCCCTGCGGCGGCTGAAGTCGGGCCGTCTGCTTCTGGTCAACCACCGGACGCCGCAGGCACTGCCCGGCGAACGGCTCCGGCGCGAGCGCAATCAGCTGTGCGCCTGGCTCTCCGCAGACGACGGCAGGAGCTGGTCCGGCGGGTTGCTGATCGATGAACGCAACGGGGTCTCCTATCCGGATTTTGCCGAGGGCGCCGACGGTTTCATCTATCTGATCTACGACCATGAGCGTCTGCGCCACGGGCAGATTCTGCTCGCCCGGTTCACCGAAAACGATGTTCTGGCCGGGGATTTCATCACCCCCGGGGCTTACTCCCGGCTGCTGATCAGCGCCTTTCCCGGAGCCTGAATCAGGCTCCGAGTAACTGAGTCCCGAGCTGCAGGAAGCTCCCCAGCTGGTAGACCACAAAGGCGCAGAGCCAGGCCAGCACCAGCAGCCCGAGCGCCTGAAGCAGCGTCAATTTCCAGGAGTTGGTTTCGCGCCGGACCACCGCCACCGTGGCCAGACAGGGCATGGTGACCAGGCAGAACAGCATGATGCAGAAGCCCTGCAGCGGGGTGTAGTTTTCGCGCAGCGCCGTGCGCAGCGGCATCGACTCCTCGTCGGCGTCGCCCACCGAGTAGAGAATACCCAGCTGGCTGACGAACAGCTCCTTGGCGGCGAAGGCGCCGATCAGCGCGGAACTGACCCGCCAGTCAAATCCGATCGGCCGCAGCACGACCTCCAGGCCGCGCCCGATGCGTCCCGCCACGGAGTACTCCAGAAGTTCCGCCTTCTGCGCGGCCTCCAGCGTCGCCAGCTGTTCGGCCTTCGCCTCCGGCGCCAGGGTCGACTGCTCAATTCGCTGAGTCTCTCCCGCATAGTCGGTCGCCAGCTCCGTTTTGATCGGATAGGTGCTGATTAAGAACAGAATGATCGAAGCCGCCAGAATCAGCGTTCCCGCCTTGTGCAGGTACATCGCGGTCCGCTCCCACATGTGAATGCAGAGACTCTTGAAGGTCGGCAGCCGATAGGGCGGCAACTCCATGACAAACACTTCGTCCCCGCCCTTGAACAGCGTGGATTTGAGCAGCCGCGCCAACACCAGCGCCAGAACTACCCCGATCAGGTAGATGATCCACATCACCAGCGCCTGATACTTTTCCACAAAGAAGGCCGGGATGATCAGCGCGTAAATCGGCAATCTGGCGCTGCAGCTCATCAGGGGGATTACCATGATGGTGGTCAGCCGGTCCCGCTCCGATTCAATGGTCCGTGTGGCCATCACCGCCGGTACCGAGCAGCCGAAGCCGAGCAGCATCGGAATAAAGCTTTTGCCGTGCAGCCCGAATTTGTGCATCACGCCGTCCATGACGTATGCGGCACGCGACATGTAGCCGGTCCCCTCCAGGAAGGCGATGGCCAGAAAGAGAAACAGGATGTTCGGCAGAAAGACCAGCACGCTGCCGACGCCCCCGATGATGCCGTCCACCAGCAGCGACCGGAAGATCGGTGCGGCGCTCTCCGGCCAGTGGGCCCGGATGGCGTTGGCCAGACTCTCGAACAGTTGTTCAATCAGGCCGATGAACGGATCGGCGCACTGGAAGGTGAACAGAAAGACCAGAAACATGATCATCAGAAAAATCGGCAGCCCGAAGTAGCGGCTGGTCAGCACCGAGTCCAGCCGATCGGAGATCTGAATCCGCTGGTTGAGCGTCCGCTTTACCGCCTCGCGGCAGGCGCCGGAGATGATGCCGTAACGCTGGTCGGCCAGAAAGGTCTCCATGTCCACGCCGAGCCGTTCCGTCAGCTGCCGCCGGAACTCCTCCGCCGCCGGCAACAGCGGGGCGAATTCGGGCCGGGCGACGATCTCCCGGTCGTGCTCCAGCAGCTTGATCGCGTAGTAGCGCGGCGTGATCGGCAATGTCGGCAATGCGGTGTGGAGCTGCTCGGCGAGGTCCTGAATCATCCGGTCGGCCTCGACGCCGTAGGTGAAACGTGCCGGCGGCAGGACCAGCTCCCCGCGCAGCATCTTGCTCACGGTCAGTTTCAGCCGGTCGATGCCGATGCCCTGGGCCCCGATGGTCTTGACGATCGGGGCGCCGAAGAAGCGCTCCAGCTGATCGTAATTGAACTTGAAGCCGAGCTTCCGGGCGTCGTCGGCCATGTTGAACACCAGCAGCAGCGGCAGCTGCAGTTCCGCCAGCTGCGTGGTCAAGTAGAGATGGCGTTGCAGGTTGGCCGAGTCCACAATGTCCAGAATCAGATCGATTTCCCCGGACTGCAACTCCTCGGCCGCGATCCGCTCCTCGGCGGTCGCCGAGGTCAGGCTGTAGATGCCCGGCAGATCGATGATCTCCAACTCCAGCTCCCCGAGTCGACAGTGACCGCTCTTGCGCTCCACCGTCACCCCCGGGTAGTTCCCCACATGTTGATGCGCACCGGTCAGATGATTGAAAATCGTGGTTTTGCCCGCGTTGGGATTTCCCGCCAGGGCGATCCGAAAAGTCCGTTTCATGATACACTGTTCCACATGAATGGTTTAGACTTGACTAATTCAATCCGGAAAAACATTCCGTCGCCAAGACGGAGGTTATACCGGTTTCACCAGAACGTGTTCGGCGTCTCCGGCGCGCAGCGTGATGCTGCTGCCGAGAAGTTTCAGCCGCAGGAGATCGCCGAACGGGGCGCGGCCTTCCATTTCCACTTCCGCATTTTTGATCAGGCCCATCACCGTCAGGCGTCGGGCTCCGGGCAGTTTTTCATCGACCCGGGTGACGAGACCGCGCTGTCCCGGTTGCAGCTGATCCAGCGTGCACAGCAGATTCTCCTGCGAGGCGTGGATTCCGGGCATGGTCTCCTCCAGATAACGGCGGAGCTCGGCGCAGTCGGGACGCTCGGCGATGGCCCGGGCCAGCACGGCCACCCGCTGCCGGACCTCTTCGCCGATCACATGTTCAATCTTGCAGGCGCAGTCGCTGGCACTCTGCTCATCCACCTTCAGCACGTCGCGGAAAAAATTCTGCAATGTCGTGTGCCGCTGCTGCACCGCCGCCGCCCGGGCCTCGCCGGCCGGCGTGAGCACCACCGGGGCATGCGATTCGTAGTGAATCAGTCCGCGCCCCGCAAGTTGCCGCAGCGCATTGGTGACCGAAGGCATTTTGACCTTCAGCCGCTCGGCGATGTCCTTGGTGTGCGCGTGGCCGTTGTCGGCGGTGATTTCGGCGATCGCCTCCAGATAATCTTCGAGGCTGCTGGAAATGTTGTTTTCAGCCATGACCTGCGTCTTTCTTGCTCTGAGTTTACCCATAATCTACACGCTGAAAAAACATTTGTCAAGGGGAAAATTAGAGAAATCTAATAAAAAATTCGTCCGAGACGGAGAGCCGTTCCAACGCACCGCCCGGCTCAGGGGACGTCCGGCGTCGGCTGAGCCGTCACCGCGAGCTTGGCGCAGTGCCGGAGCCGGGCGGCCAGTCCGGGGGCAAGCCGGGGCGGGGTATAGGAGATGGTCTCCGGATCGGCCTCGAACAGCACCGCGTACCAGACGCAGGCCTGAAGATACTCGCCGGCAGGATTGAGGTGAATGGTGTCGCTGCGGAGTTCCGGTTTGCCGGATTCGCTCCGGGGACGGGACCAGGTGGTGTTGCCGACCACGTCACCCTGCTGATTCGGCGGCAGTTCCGGTGGCGTCAGTCTGGCCAGCTGCTCCGGGGGCAGGGGGGTGAACTTGACCGGGGTCTGTTGCCGGAAGTACTGCACCGCCCGTCCGACCGGAATCTGGCGGAGCTGATGGGCGGCGGCCAGTCGGTCGTAGGCGGCGGCCAGCCGGTCGTACATGCCGTTCTGATCGAATCCCCAGACGCCGCCGGGCAGAATCCGGCGGTCATCGGCCCGGTAGCTCCAGGTCTGTTGAATCATGATCCCGGCTCCGGGCACGTCCCGGCGGATCCGTTCGATCAGGCGGTCGGCCCAGGGTTGAAATTTCGCGTAATCCCAGCTTTCGTGACTGGCCTGCTGGATGGTGACGAGGTCCCAGGACTCCTGTTTCAGCAGATGGGGGAGGTGATCCGGAACGGGCTTCGAGGTTTGGGGATCGCCGGTACGTCGTGTCGTCACCTGATAGGGGCGGAACGAGGGATCGCGATCGGCCTTTTCGAGATTCTGCCAATGGGTTTTCAGCGAACAGCCCGGAATGTAGGCATTGGTGATCAAAAGCTGATGTCCGCCGGCCGCGGCCAGCGGCGGCAGGTTGTGGACCACCGGCCGGGAGAAGCTGTTCCCGATCATCAGCACCTTCAGTTCCCGGGCGGTCAGCGGGAGTCCGCAGAGCAGCAATGCGAACAAAAGCGGCAGCAGTTTCATCAGCATCTTCCTTTGTGGTTGAGGTGTCAATAGGAATATACTGCGAATTTGCGGGAATGCCAATCCCCGAAGTCGCCTGGAGCCGTACAAACAGGATCCGGGGAACCGCCCGGCAGGCGGCTCCCCGGATCCTGGAATCGGAGTTGCGTCCGACTTATTTCCCGTAATAGGCCTTGAGATAGAGCTCCTTGATCTCGCTGATCAGCGGATAGCGCGGATTGGCGCCGGTGCACTGATCGTCGAAGGCCTTCTCCGAGAGCTCATCGAGTCCGGCCAGGAACTCCTTTTCCGGAACTCCGGCCTCCTGGATCGACTTGGGAATGCCGACCGCCTCCTTGAGCTCTTCGATCGCCCGGATCAGGGCGGCCACCTTCTCCTCCGCCGTCTTGCCCGCCAGACCGAGCTCATCGGCCACGCTGGCGTAGTGCGCGATCGCATCGGGGTACTTGTACTGCGGGAAGGTTCCCTGCTTGACCGGGTTTTCGGTCGCGTTGTACTTGATGATCTCGCAGATCAGCAGCGCGTTGGCCAGCCCGTGCGGCACATGGAAGGCGGCGCCGAGCTTGTGCGCCATCGAGTGGCAGAGCCCCAGGAAGGCGTTGGCGAAGGCCATACCCGCCAGACAGGAGGCGTGGTGCATCTTCTCCCGGGCCTCTTCGTCGTTGGCGCCGTTGTCATAACAGCGCTTGAGATATTTGAAGATCAGCTTGGTCGCCTCGTAGGCCATCGAGTTCGAGAACTCGGTCTGCATCACCGAAACCCGCGCCTCCAGCGCGTGTGTCAAAGCGTCGATGCCGCTGTAGGCGGTCAGCCGCTTGGGCATGCCCATGACCAGTTTGGTGTCCAGAATCGCCATATTCGGGGTCAGCTCGTAATCGGCCAGCGGATACTTCTGCCCGGTGGCGTCGTCGGTGATCACCGCGAAGGGGGTCACCTCCGAACCGGTTCCCGAAGTGGTCGGCACCGCGACCATGATCGCCTTCTCCCCGAGTTTCGGGAACTTGTAGATCCGCTTGCGGATATCCATGAAACGCATGGCGATGTCGGCAAAATCGACCTCCGGGTGCTCGTACATCAGCCACATGATCTTGGCCGCGTCCATCGGCGAACCGCCGCCTACGGCGATGATCGTATCCGGCTGGAACTGATTCATCCGCGCCAGTCCCTGCCGGGCGGTGGAGAGCGTCGGATCGGGCAGCACGTCGGCGAAGATTTCATAACGGATGCCGAGCTCCTCCAGCGGCTTGAGCACGTCGTCCAGCACCCCCGAGCTGTAGAGGAAACGGTCGGTGACGATGAACGCCTTCTGCCGCCCGGCCAGGTCGCGCAGCGCCACCGGCAGGCAGCCGTACTTCATATAGACTTTCGGGGGAACGCGGAACCACAGCATATTTTCTCTCCTCGCGGCGATGCTTTTGATGTTCAGAAGATGGATCGGAGCCACGTTGGCGCTGACCGAATTGCCGCCCCAGCTGCCGCAGCCCAGCGTCAGCGACGGTTCCAGCTTGAAGTTGTAGATGTCGCCGATCGCGCCCTGGCTCGACGGCATGTTGATCAGCGTACGGCTGGTCTTCATGGCGTGACCGAACTGATCGATCCGCTCGCGGTTGTGCCGGTCGGTGTAGAGCACGCTGGTGTGGCCGAGTCCGCCGTAGTTCAGCAGTTCCTGCGCCCGGGCGATGCCCGCCTCGTAGTCCTTGACCTTGTACAGCGCCAGCACCGGCGACAGCTTTTCGCGGCTGAACGGATAGTCGGGGCCGACGCCGTCGGTTTCGCCGATCAGCACCTTGGTTTCCGGCGCAACCTTGACCCCCGCCCATTCGGCGATGGTCGCCGCGCTCCGGCCGACGATCTTCGGATTGAGCTTGCCGTCGATCTGAATGACCGCCGCGACCTTCTCCGCCTCGGCCTTGGTCAGAATGCAGGCGCCGCGCCGGACGAACTCCTTTTTGACCTCCGCATAGATCGATTCGACCGCCAGCACCGACTGCTCCGAGGCGCAGATCATGCCGTTGTCGAAGGTTTTGCTCATCAGCACCGAGCTGACCGCCATCTGAATATCGCAGGTCTCATCCATCAGCACCGGCGTGTTGCCGGGACCGACGCCGAGCGCCGGCCGGCCCGAAGAGTAGGCCGCCTTGACCATGCCCGGGCCGCCGGTGGCCAGAATCACCGCGATATCCGGACTGCGCATCAGCTGACCCGAAAGCGCCACCGAGGGGTGCTCGATCCAGGCGATGATGTCCTGCGGCGCCCCCGCCTTGACCGCCGCGTCGAGCACCACTTTGGCCGCCGCGATGGTGCACTGGGTTGCACTCGGATGCGGGCTGAAGATGATGCCGTTGCGGGTCTTCAACGCCAGCAACGCTTTGAAGATGGCGGTCGAAGTCGGATTGGTGGTCGGGACGATACCGGCGATCACGCCCATCGGTTCGGCGCACTTCTCCAGCCCGAAGGCCTCGTCGCGCTCGATTACGCCGCAGGTCTTGAAGTTTTTGAATTTGTTGTAGATGTACTCGCTGGCGAAGTGGTTCTTGATCACCTTGTCTTCCACGACGCCGCGGCCGGTCTCGGCCACCGCCTGCTTGGCCAGGGGGATCCGGGCGTTGTTCGCCGCCAGCGCGGCGGCGCGGAAAATCGCGTCGACCTGCTCTTGGTTGTACCCGGCGTAGATCTGCTGCGCCGCTTTCACTCTGGCGATGAGCTTTTCCAGTTCTGCCGCCTGAATGGCTTCCTGTTGTTCTTGCGTGATATTTTCAGTCATGGTGCACCTCCGTCGCTTGGGTTGCGTGGTTCGTTCGTTTAATATCGATATTTTTGTATCGATGCCTTACTATACCCCCTTTTCGGGCTTTTTCAAGTGCTATCGATAAAAAAATATCGATTTCGCCCCTTTTTTTGTCCCCTTCCCATCGTTTTTATCCCCCCGCTTTCCCCGGCCTGAAAATTCCCGCCGTCACAGCGGGGCCGGGGGGCGGAACGGCGATCTTCGGGATCCGGGGAACACCCCCCGAGCCGGGAAAATTCAACGCTTTTTCCACTTCCCAACTTTTTTTATTGGAATGAGGGTGTATATTACTTTGAATAGTAACGAATTTGGTTCAAAATCAACGACAAATAAGGTGTGAATTATGGCACGTGATTACGACTTTACCGCAATCGAGGCCAAGTGGCAGCGGTATTGGGATCAGCACAAGACCTTCAAAGCTCCGGATTTTTCGGAAAAACCGAAATACTACGTTCTGGACATGTTCCCCTATCCGAGTGGCGCCGGGCTGCACGTCGGCCATCCGGAGGGCTATACCGCCACCGACATCATCTGCCGCTACAAGCGGATGCGCGGCTTCAACGTGCTCCATCCGATGGGCTGGGACGCCTTCGGACTCCCAGCCGAACAGTACGCGGTGGAGACCGGAACCCATCCGGCGATCACCACCCGGAAGAACGTCGACCGCTTCCGGGAGCAGATCAAGGCACTGGGCTTCAGCTACGACTGGGATCGCGAAATCAACACCACCGACGCCGACTATTTCAAGTGGACTCAGTGGATCTTCGCCCAGTTGTACCGCAAGGGACTGGCCTATCTGGATGAAGTGCCCGTGAACTGGTGCCCCGCCCTTGGTACCGTGCTGGCCAACGAAGAGGTGATCGACGGCCGCAGCGAACGTGGCAACCACCCGGTGGTGCGCAAGCCCATGAAGCAGTGGATGCTCCGGATCACCGACTACGCCGAGCGGTTGCTGACCGACCTCGACGAACTGGACTGGCCGGAGGGCGTCAAGGAGATGCAGCGCAACTGGATCGGCAAATCGACCGGCGCCGAAGTGATCTTCCGGACCACCGGCGGCGAGTCGATCACAGTCTACACCACCCGTCCGGATACGCTCTTCGGGGCCACCTATCTGGTGCTGGCTCCCGAACATCCGCTGGTCAACCGGATCGTAACCCCGGAACAGCGCGAGGCGGTCAGAGCTTATCAGGAGGCCGCGGCCCGCAAGAGCGATCTGGACCGTACCGAACTGGCCACCGAGAAGACCGGCGCCTTCACCGGCGCCTATGCCGTCAATCCGGTCAACGGCGGGAAACTGCCGATCTGGGTCGCCGACTATGTGCTGGCCAGCTACGGTACCGGGGCGATCATGGCGGTCCCCGCGCACGATACCCGTGACTTCGATTTCGCCGCCGCGTTCCAGCTGCCGGTGAAGTGCATCATCGAGCCGGGCGCCGATTGCGACCCGGAACTCAAGGCGCAGGTGCTGGCGGGCAAAGCCTGCTGGACCGGCGACGGCAAGCTGATCAATTCCGCCAACGTCGAAGGGCTCGATCTCAACGGCATGGCCGTGGCCGAGTCGAAAAAGGCGGCCACCGAGTGGCTGAGTGCGCGCGGTCTCGGCCGCGAGGCGGTCAAGTACAAACTGCGCGACTGGCTCTTCAGCCGTCAGCGTTACTGGGGCGAACCGTTCCCCATTGTTCATTACGAAGATGGCTCGATCGAGCTGGTGCCCGACGACGAGTTGCCGGTGCTGCCCCCGGAACTGGAGGATTTCAAGCCGACCGGCTCCGGTGAGCCGCCGCTGGCCCGGGCCCGGGAGTGGCTGAACTACGTCGATCCCAAAACCGGACGCCGGGGACGGCGCGAAACCAACACCATGCCGCAGTGGGCGGGCAGCTGCTGGTACTATCTGCGCTACATCGATCCGCACAACTCCGAGCGGCCCTGGGATCCGGCCAAGGAGCGCTACTGGATGCCGGTGGATCTCTACGTCGGCGGCGCCGAGCACGCAGTATTGCATTTGCTGTATGCCCGGTTCTGGCACAAGGTGCTGTTCGATCTCGGGCTGGTGAGCACGCCGGAGCCGTTCCGGAAGCTGATCAATCAGGGCATGATTCTCGGGCTTTCGTACAAGGACGCCCGCGGCGCGCTCGTGCCCAACGATCAGGTGGAGTTCACCCCCGAAGGGCCGGTTTCCAAGCTCACGCATGAGCCGCTGACCGAGTTCCCGGCCAAGATGTCCAAGTCGCTGCGCAACGTGGTCAATCCCGACGATGTGATCAAGGAGTACGGCGCCGACAGCATGCGCCTTTATGAGATGTTCATGGGGCCCCTGGAGGCGACCAAGCCCTGGAACACCAAAGGCGTGGAGGGCGTGTGCCGCTTCCTCCGGCGCTCCTTCCGGCTGATCGCCGAAAGCAGGATCGTGGAGCGTCCGCTGACCGCCGATGAGCGCCGGGTGCTGCACGCGACCATCAAGAAGGTGACCGAGGATTTGGAGGCGTTTTCCTTCAACACCGCGATCAGCCAGTTGATGATCTTCCTCAACGAATTCAGCCGGAATCCGGAGCTCCCGCGCGAGGCGGCGGAGGTCTATGTCCAGCTCTTGTCGGTATTTGCACCCCACCTCGGCGAGGAGTTGAACGAGATGCTCGGACATCAGGAAAGCATCGCCTACCGCCCCTGGCCGGAGTGGGATGAAGCGGCGCTCAAGGTCGAAACCTGCGAAATTCTGGTTCAGGTCCTGGGCAAACCCCGCGCCCGGTTGCAGATGGCGGTTGACGCCTCCCGCGAGGAGATGGAAAAACAGGCGCTGGCCGATCCGGCTGTGATCGCCGCGCTCGGCGGCAAACCGGTGAAGAAAGTGATCTGTGTCCCCGGGCGTCTGGTCAATATTGTGATGTAAGCTATGATTGAGGATAAAACTACGATGAGCAACCAACAGTCCATGCCCAAGGCCTGCGAGCCGGCGGAATTTGAAAATAAGTGGTATGAGTTCTGGGAGCGGCAGGGCTGCTTCCGCGGCAAACCCGATCCGGCCAAACCGGCCTATTCGATCGTCATCCCGCCGCCGAACGTGACCGGCATCCTGACCCTGGGCCATGTGCTCAACAATACGTTGCAGGATATTCTGATCCGCTATCACCGGATGAAGGGGTTCGAGTGCTGCTGGTTCCCCGGCACCGACCACGCCGGAATCGCCACCGAAGCCCGGGTCGAAAAGTACCTGCGCAAAGAGGAGAACACCGGCCGCGACGAACTGGGCCGCGAGGAGTTTATCCGGCGGGTCTGGCAGTGGAAGGAGCAGTACGGCGGCACCATCATCCGCCAGCTGCGCAAGCTCGGCTGCTCCTGCGACTGGGAGCGTGAGCGCTTCACCATGGATGAGGGACTCTCCCGCGCGGTGCGCAAGGTCTTCGTGGAACTCTATCGCAAAGGCTACATCTACCGCGGACAGCGGATGATCAACTGGTGCCCGGTGGCCAAGAGCGCGCTTTCCGACGAGGAAGTGATCTACAAAGAGGTCCCCGGAAAGTTCTACCACCTGCGCTACCCGCTGACCGACGGCTCCGGCTATCTGGTGGTGGCGACCACCCGCCCGGAGACGCTGTTCGGCGATACCGCCGTGGCAGTCCATCCCGACGATCCGCGGTACCGGCATCTGATCGGGAAAACCGTCAAACTCCCCCTGACCGACCGGGAGATCCCGATCATCGCCGATGAACACGCCGATCCGACCAAAGGTACCGGCTGCGTCAAAATCACCCCGGCCCACGATCCGAACGACTTCGAGGTCGGCAAGCGCCATCAGCTCGAAGTCATTAACATCATGAATCCCGACGCCAGCTTGAACGCCCGCTGCGGCGCCGAGTTCGCGGGCATGGAGCGCTTCGCCGCCCGGAAGAAGGCCGTCGAAATGCTCACCGAACAGGGACTGGTCGAGAAAATCGAAGATCTGGTCCACGCCGTCGGCTACTCCGAACGCGGCGATGTGCCGATCGAGACGCTGGTCAGTTTCCAGTGGTTCTGCAATATGAAGGAACTGGCCAAACCCGCAATCGAGGCGGTCAAGTCCGGACGAATCAAGTTCTATCCCGAACGCTGGAGCAAAACCTACTTCCACTGGATGGAGAATATTCAGGATTGGTGCATCTCTCGCCAGATCTGGTGGGGACACCGTATCCCCGCTTGGTACAACGACGATACCGGTGAAGTCTATGTCGGAATGGAGGCCCCGACCACCCCCGGCCCCTGGCGTCAGGATGAAGACGTGCTCGATACTTGGTTCTCCAGCTGGCTCTGGCCGTTCTCCATCATGGGCTGGCCGGAACCGACCCCGGAACTGAAGTATTTCTATCCCACCGGCGACTTGGTCACCGGCCCGGATATCATCTTCTTCTGGGTCGCCCGGATGATTATGGCCGGTTGCGAATTTACTGGCGAAATCCCCTTCCGGAACGTCTACTTCACCAGCATCATCCGCGACGAACAGGGCCGGAAACTCTCCAAATCCCTGGGCAATTCCCCCGACCCCCTGGACGTTATCCGCGACTACGGCGCCGACGCCCTGCGCTTCTCCATTATCTATATCGCCCCCGTGGGCATGGATATCCGCTACAGCAACGAAAAGTGCGAACTGGGCCGGAATTTCGCCAATAAATTGTGGAACGCCTGCCGCTTCCGTCAGCTTCAGGGCCCCGTCACCGCCAACTTCCGCGAACTCTCGCCGGAACTCCGCGCCGGACTCTCCGCCGACGAACGCTGGATGCTGACCAAACTCAATTCCCTGATCCTCTCCGTCCAGGAGTCGTTGCGCGACTTCCGGTTCCATACCGCCGCCCACGACCTCTATGAACTGATCTGGAGCGGTTATTGCGACTGGTTTATCGAAGCCGAAAAAGTTCCCCTCCGCGCCGGCGGCGCCGATCGCGAACGCGCCATCGCTGTCCTCGATTACGCATTGTTCCGTATCCTTCGCGCCCTCCACCCGTTCATGCCCTTCGTCACCGAAGAACTCGCCCACCAGATGGGCTTCCTCGGCGAAAACGAAACCATCATGTACGAGCCCTATCCCGAAAACGACGAACTCCAGGCCGAACCCTCCCTGATCTCTCAGGTCGACGGCAAGTTCGCCCTCGTCCGCGCCGGCCGGGCGCTGAAAGCCACTTACAACCTCTCCGACCGCCGCGTCAAATTCTATATCAAAGCCGCCAGCCCCGAGGCCGCCGCCTTCCTGAAACAGGAACAGGATACCCTCCTGCTCCTCCTGAACGCCGAAGCCCTCGAAATCAACCTGGCCGAATACGACCGCGAACAAAACGGCGTCGCCCCCTCCCAGCTCGAACAGCTCGGCACCATCTATCTGCCCCTGAACGGCCTGATCGACTTGGATGAGGAACGGAAAAAACTCGAAAAACAGAAAAAAGACCTCCTCGGCTGGATCGCCGGCAGTCGCGCCAAACTCAGCAACGAGCGCTTCCTCGCCAAAGCTCCCCCCCAGGTTGTCGCCGACGCCAAACTCCACCTGGCCGAACTCGAAGACAAACTCGCCCGTACCGAATCCCTCCTCCTTACTTTCTTTTCCGCGTGAAAAGAAAGTAAGCAAAGAAAAGCGAGGTACCTGCGCGTCGGTCCCCGGTGTGATGGTCCGGGGAGTCCCTGCGCGTCGGTCCCCGGTGTGATGGTCCGGGGAGTCCCGGCGAGTCGGTCCCCGGTGTGATGGTCAGGGGAGGCCCGGCG
>CASFRF010000007.1 GCA_949297015.1 uncultured bacterium | reverse complement strand
CGGGTTCCCGATCAGGCCGGGGCCGGGGCGCTGCTGGCGGCGGTCCGCGGGGGCTCCGCCCCGGCGGTCCGCGCCGTCACCCGGCAGGAGCGGCGGCGTTACGCGCCGCCGCCCTTCACCACCAGCACGCTGCAGCAGGCGGCCAACAACACGCTGCGCTATTCGGCCAGCAGCACCATGCGCTATGCGCAGCAGCTGTACGAGGGAATCGACCTCGGGGCCGGCGGCACGGTCGGTCTGATCACCTACATGCGTACCGATTCGGTGACCATCGCCCGCGAGGCGCAGACCGCGGCGCTCGACTACATCCGCGCCGCCTATGGCGCCGCCTACGCCCCGGCCCGCCCGAACCAGTTCAAGAACAAGGCGCAGGCGCAGGAGGCGCACGAGGCGATCCGGCCCACCGACGTGACCCGGACTCCGGAGTCGCTGGCGCCCTATCTCGGGGCGGCTCAGCTGAAGCTCTACACCTTGATCTGGCGGCGCTTCGTGGCCAGCCAGATGACCCCGGCGGTGCAGAATCTGACCACGGTGGATGTGGGAATCGCCGGCAGCGACGGGCGGGACTACACCTTCCGGGCCACCGCCACCACGCCGGTGTTTCCGGGGTTTCTGCGGGTGGCGGGCGAGGAGTCGCGCCGGGAGGACGCCGCCGCCGCGGCGGTGCTCGGCGCCCTGACCGAGGGCCAGGCGCTCACCGCGCGCGATTTCGAGTCGGAACAGAAGTTCACCGAACCGCCGCCGCGCTACACCGAGGCTTCGCTGATCAAGGAGCTTGAGGAGAACGGCATCGGCCGCCCCTCCACCTACGCGACCATTCTGCGGACCATTCAGGACCGCAACTATGTGAACCGCGAGCAGGGCAAGCTTATCCCCACCGAGCTGGGATTCAAGGTCACCGATTTTCTGGTCCGGCACCTGCCGGAGCTGTTCGCGGTCGGCTTCACCGCGCAGATGGAGCAGGAGCTCGACGAGGTGGAGTCCGGAAAACTTGAGTACGTCGGGATGCTCGAGGCGTTCTATCGCAAATTCGAGGCCTGGCTGAAGGCCGCCCGGACCGCGGCGGCGGCCCCCTCCGACCAGGTCCGGTCGCTGCTGGCGGCATTTGAAGGGGTGAACTTCGCGCCGCCGGAAAAGCGGGGGCGCCGGACCTACGACGACCGGAAATTTCTGGAGTCGCTGACCCGTCAGTTTGAAGAGGGCAAGCCGGTTTCGGCCCGGCAGTATCAGGCGCTGCTGGCGCTCTGCGCCCGGTATGCGTCGCAACTCAAGCCGGAGTCGCTGCCGCCGGAGCTGGCCGCCGAGCTGGCCGCGGTTCGGACGGCTCAGGCCGAGCGCGAGGCCCGGCGCGAGGAGACCCGGCTCAGTGCCGAGCAGGCGGACGAGTACCGGCAGCTGTTCCAGGCCTTCGACCGGGTCGCCTGGGAGGAGCCGACGGTCCGGCGCGGCCGGACCTACGACGACCGGAAGTTCTTCACCTCGTTGCAGGAGCAGACCCGGAACGGCAAGCAGCTGAGCGACAAGCAGCGCGCGGCGCTGGCCCGGCTGGCGGCCAAATACGCCGCCCAGCTGACCGATCCGGAACTGGTGAACCGCAGTCTGGGGGTGGCGGCCGCCGCCGCCCCCGGGAGCACCCCCGATCCGGAGGTCGGCGCACTGCTGGCGCAGCTGGCGGCGGTGAAGACCTGGGCCGAACCGGTTCGACGGGGCCGGGCCACCTACGACGACCACGCCTTTTTTGAATCGTTGTCCCGGCAGCACCGGGAGGGGCGGACGCTGAGTCCGAAACAGACGGCGGCCCTGCGCAAGCTGGCCGCGAAATACAGCGGAAAATCACAGGAGTGAGACGGATCATGACGGTTACCATCAAAACTTCGCAGGGCGACATCAAGCTGGAACTGCTGGAGCAGGAGGCGCCGCTGACGGTGAAGAATTTTCTGGAGTATGTGGACCGGGGCTTCTACCGGGGGACGTTGTTTCACCGGGTGATCGACGGCTTCATGATCCAGGGCGGCGGGCTGGAGTCCGGGATGCGGCAGAAGGAGACGCTGCCGCCGATCCGGAACGAGGCCGACAATCAGGTTCCGAACCGGCGCGGCACCGTGGCCATGGCCCGGACCGGGGTGGTGGACAGCGCCACCAGCCAGTTCTTCATCAATCTGGTGGACAACGATTTTCTGAACTTCAAAGCCCCCACGCCGCAGCACTTCGGGTACTGCGTGTTCGCCCGGGTGGTCGCGGGCATGGAGGTGGTGGACCGGATCGGCCGGGTGCCGACCACCGCCCGGGCCGGGCACCGTGACGTGCCGGTGGACGAGGTGACCATTCTGGACGTGGTCCGGGACGAACCGGCGGCGCGGCAGTAGAGCAAAAACGGAAATCTGAGAAGTCCGGCTCCGCGCCGGACGGGGGCGGGGAGAACATGGCGGAGTACGTTCTGTATCGGGATCCGAAACAGCCGGTGGCGGCGCGGGTGGAGGATCTGCTCAGCCGGATGACGGTGGAGGAGAAGGTCGGTCAGCTGGCGCAGCACGACGGTCGCGACCGGCTGGAGCAATTTCTCAAGGAGCAGCACAACGGCTCCTTTTTGCAGATTCTGGGCGAAGACGCGGGCCGGGCGATCGAGCTGGCCCGGAAGACCCGGCTGGGCATTCCGCTGCTGCTGGGGATCGACGCCATTCACGGCCACTCCTTCTGGCCGGGGGCGACCATCTTCCCGACCCAGCTCGGCATGGCCTGCACCTGGGACCGGGAGGTGATCGAGAAGATGGGCGAAATCACCGCCCGCGAAATGCGCTGGACCGGGGTCTGCTGGACCTTTGCGCCGGTGCTCTGCATCGCCCGGGATCCGCGCTGGGGCCGGGTCGGCGAGACCTTCGGCGAGGATCCGACGCTGATCGGGGACTTCGCCTGCGCCATGATCCACGGACTTCAGGGCGACGACCTCTCCGATCCCGACCGGGTGCTGGCCTGCGCCAAGCACTACGTCGGGTATTCCGAGACCCAGGGGGGACGCGACGCCTCCGAAGGCGATACCTCGCACCGCAAACTGCGCAGCTACTTTCTGCCGCCGTTCGAGCGGGCGGCCCGGACCGGAGTCGGCTCCTTCATGACCGGCTACCAGTCCACCGAGGGCGTGCCGATGACCGTCAACCGCTGGGCGCTGCGCACGGTGCTGCGCGACGAGTGGGGCTACGAGGGCTTTCTGGTCACCGACTGGTGCACCGTCTCCAATCTGGTGGTGCGCCAGAAGATCTGCGCCGACTACAAGGAGGCGGCGGCCCGGGCGGTGACCTGCGGCAACGACTTGATCATGGCGACCTGCGAATTCTATCAGGGCTGTCTCGACGCGCTGGCCGACGGTTCGCTGGAGCTCAAATATGTCGATGAGGCGGTGCGGAGACTGCTCACCGTCAAATTCAAGCTCGGGTTGTTTGAAGACGACCGGATGCCCGATCTGGAACGGGCCCGCGCCCGGACCGGCACGCCGGAACACCGCGCCTGGGCGCTGCGGGCGGCGCGCGAATCGCTGGTGCTGCTGGAGAACCGGGGGCTGCTGCCCCTGGGCGATCTGACCGGCAGGAAGATTCTGGTGGTCGGGCGCAACGCCGACGATCCCTTGGTGCAGTGCGGCGACTGGAGTCTGGGGACGGGGCAGGCCAACGGCGGCGGTCAGCATCCGCGGGCGTGTACGGTCACGCCGGTCGACGCGCTCAAGGAGGCGTTTCCGGGACAGGTCGAGTACCGCCCCCACGGCGAGGGCCCGCTGTTCGACGCCGACCTGATTGTGGCGGTGGTCGGCGACAACCCCGCGTACTGGGGCGAATTCCGCTCCACCGCCACGCTGGAGCTGCCGGACGGTCAGAACGAACTGCTGCAGAAGGTGGCCGAGAGCGGTCGCCCCTATGTGGTGGTGCTGCTGGCCAGCAAGCCGCTGATTCTGCCGGAGCTGATCCGGCGCGACGCCGGGGCGGTGATTCTGCAGTTTTCGCCGGGCATGCTCGGCGGTCAGGCGCTGGTCGAGGCGCTGACCGGGAAGCTCAATCCCTCCGGGCGGCTGACCATTTCGTTCCCGCGTCATGCGGGGCAGCTGCCGGTCTACTACATGCAGGTGCGCGGGCAGCACGGCGAGCGTTACGCGGATCTGTCGCAGAGTCCGGTCTACGCCTTCGGCGAGGGGCGGAGCTACACCACCTTCGCCTACGAGCAAGTGGAGCTCGATCGCGAGGTCTACGGGATGGCGGACACGCTCAAGCTTGAGGTCACGGTCCGCAACACCGGCGAGCGCGACGGGGTGGAGGTCGTGCAGGCCTACGTCAGCGATTTGGTGACTTCGGTGACCTGGGTGGACGAGGAGCTCAAGGGCTACGCCCGGCTGGAGATTCCGGCCGGGGAGACCCGGACCGCCCGGATCGAGATCCCGGCCGCCGCCTGTTCGCTGGTGGACGCCGAGGGCGTGCGGGTGGTGGAGCCCGGCGAATTTGAGTTGCGGGTCGGACCCAGTTCCCGGAGTTTCGCCCGGGTGCTCCGGTTCCGGATCGAAAAATAACCCCGGGGCAGACCCGGAATTCAGGATGGAGGTCGGCATGAAACAGTGGCTGGGAATGGCGGCGGCGCTGCTGCTGGCGGGGTGCGTCGGCGTCTCGCCGGAGGCGCAGCGCGACTGCGAGGTGTTCGACGCGGTGGCGCGCGAACTGGAACCGGGCGGGTCCCACTATCAGATTATCGGCACCGGGTATGTGTATGAGGATCTGGCCCGGTTGCCCGACCGTTTCGGCGCCCGGCTGCTGCGCCGGGAGCTGACGCCGGAACAGCGTGAGCTGGTGTTGCGGGTGGTTCGCGGAGTCGGCGAACTGGTGACGCTCTCCGGAATCGGCAACGGGGTCGGATATGGATCGAGTTCGGTGCAGGTGGAGCCCGCCGCGCCGGGCTTGCGGCCGCTCTTCCGCAACCGGAGCTTTCTGTTGAACGGCAAGCCGGAGGAGTCCGGCTTTTTCTGGGAGCTCTGGCGCTCGGAGAACCGGCCGCTGGCGCCGGAACTGGACGAACTGCCGGCCAATACGCTGCTGGCGTGTACGATCCGGCTGAAGCTGGGGACGATGCTGACGGAGCTTACCCGGCACTCCGAACTGGCGCCGCTGCCGGCGAAACTGAAACCGGAGTTGCAGCAGGGGCTGCCGGAGGCGCTCCGGGGACTGGACGGCGACTATATTTTCCTGCTGACCGAGCTCGCGTCCGGAGAGGGCCCGGTGCCGGGCCTGCTGCTGGTGGTGCCCGATCCGCAGGGGCGGCTGGCCGGTGCGCTGGCGCAGCTGGCCGGGAGTCAGAAGCAGTGGCTCCGGGCCGAGGACGGCGGGGTCTATCGGGTGACGCCCCAGGCGCAGTTGCCGGCGTGGATTGAGCCTCTGATTCTGACCGGGGACGGACAGCTGGCGATCTATTCGAGTCCGGCGGCGTTGAACAACTTCGCCGCGCCCGACCGGCAGCTGGTGGAGCGGCCCGGCTTCTCCCGGTTGAGCAGTCAGCTGGAACTTGAGGGGATCGGTTTTTCCTATGTGGCGCCCGACTATCAGGAGCGGGTGCAGCGGATGCTGACCGCGTTGCTGGGGCCGGAGGCGGAGGTCGGCGGGGGCCTTTTTGAGTTGCCGGAGACGCTGACCGTGATCCGGTCGCGGCCCAACGGGCTGCTGATGGAGGGCGTCGGGAACTGGGATTTCAACCAGCAGCTGTTGTTGCCGCTGACCCAGATTCCGTGTCTGCTGGTCGATACGCTGCTGCCGCGGGTGCTGGCGCAGGCGGAGCAGCGTCGGGCGACGACCGCGGCGGTGGCGGCCTGCAACCAGCATCTGCGGAAGATCGGCGAGGCTTGCCGCACCTATGCGCAGCAGCACGACGGGGTGTTCCCGCCGGACGACGGCGTGGAGGGATTCCGGGCACTGCTCCGGGCCGGACTGGTGACGCCGGAGGAGCTGCTCTGCCCGCTGGTGGAGGAGGAGGGCCCGGCCGAAAGCGCCGATCTGCTCGACTACGACAACGTCGGATACATCTATTTGGGCGGTCAGACGCTGAAGAGTCCGCCCCAGCTGCCGCTGGCCATCGAGTGGCCCTTCAACCACGACGACGGGACGGTCAACGTGCTGTTCGTCGACGGCCGGGTGGAGGCGCTGCCGGTTCCGAATGCGAACAGCTGCAAGCGGGTGATCGCCACGCTGCAGGCCCGCTTCCGGTATCCGGAGGCCGATTTCCGGCGGCTGTTTCAGGCGGCGGACCGGATCGACAAGATGTTTCTGGACGAGTAGAGATGGTGGCAGCGGTCAGGTTGCTGGAGCTGGGCGCGGTCGACTCCACCAATCGCTACGCCCGCGACCACTTTGACGAGCTGGCCGACGGCACGCTGGTGACGGCCGAGAGTCAGACCGCGGGCCGGGGGCGGCGCGGCCGAACCTGGGTTTCGCCGCCGGGAGTCAACTTCTACGGGTCGCTGGTGGTGAAGAGTCCCGGCGAGGCCGCGACCCTGGGCTACCTGGCCGGACTGGGGGCGCTGGGGGCGTTGCGTGAGCTCTATCCGGCGGGGAATTTCTTCATCAAGTGGCCCAACGACGTCTATTCCGGGGCGTGCAAGATCGCCGGAGTGCTCTGCGAATCGGCCCGGCTCGGAGGCGGGCGGATCACCGGTTCGGTGCTGGGGATCGGGATCAATGTGAATCTTCCTCCGGCGGCGCTGGCGGCGCTGGACCAGCCGGCGACGTCGCTGCTGGCGCTGAGCGGACACGAATTCGATCGAAAAAAAGTGGCTGCAACAGTGGCAAAATCGTTGTTTTGGTATTATAGTATCTATTCAAGGTTTCCGGACCGGCTTTTTGCCGAGTGGCGGCAGGCCAATCGGCTGCTGGGGCGGGAGATTGAGCTCGAGTGGAACGATGGAGTTCGGCGGCGGGGAGTGTTCGCCGATCTGGCTCCCGACGGTGCACTGGTGTTCGAGGCCGAAGGACAGCGAACGCTCTGCCGTTGCGGAGACGTCAGGATTGAGCGAAACAGCATTGACTGGAATCGATTTTCGGAAACTTGAGCGCGGACAACCAAGAGAGAAGGAGTGTTTATGAATGGTGCGCAATTGTTGGCGGACGGCTTCAAGCTGATGGTCCTCGGCATGGGGACGGTGCTGGGCTTTCTGGTACTGATGATCATTTTCATGAATATTCTGGCCAAGGTGCTGGCCCCGTTTTCGCACCTGCTGGCGGCCCCGGCTCCGGCTCCGGTTCGGAAGCCGAGCGCGGCCTCTTCGGACGAGACCGAGCTGGCGGCGGTGGCCGCGGCGGCGGTCCGGTTGTATCGTGAACAGAGCAAGTGAAATCCTGATAGTTTCATAAACGGAATAGAGAAAGAGCGATCGAATGAAGAAAATTAAATTCATGGACTGTTCGTTCCGCGACGGTTTCCAGTCCTGCCTCGGGGCCCGGGTCAAGACCGAAGATTTTCTCCCCGCGCTCGAAGCGGCGGTGAAGGCCGGAATCGATTACATTGAGATCGGCGGCGGCGCCCGCTTCCAGAGCCTGTACTTCTACTGCCAGGAGGACGCCTTCGCCATGATGGACAAGTGCCGCGAAGTGGTCGGCCCGGAGGTGAATCTCCAGACGCTGGCCCGCGGCGTCAACGTGGTCGGGCTCTCCAGCCAGCCGCGCGACATTATCGATCTGCATGCCAAGCTGTTCAAGAAGCACGGGATCACCACCATCCGGAACTTCGACGCGCTGAACGACGTGCGCAACCTCGACTTCTCGGGTCGGGCCATCGACAAGCATGGTCTGAAGCATCAGGTCACGGTCACCATGATGGGGCTGGCGCCGGGGTTGAACGAGCCCTACGCCCATACCCCGAAGTTCTACATCGACCGGCTCAACGACATTCTCGCCGCCGGCATCCCCTTTGAAAGTCTGGCCTTCAAGGACGCTTCGGGCACGTCGACCCCGGCCACCGTCTACGAGACGATCAAGCAGGCCCGGGCGATCCTGGACAACGCCTTCGGCGCCGGGACCAAGTCGATCTCCTTCCACACGCACGACACCGCGGGCATGGCGGTCAGTTGCAACATGGCGGCGATCGAGGCCGGAGCCGACGTCATCGATTTGGCGATGAGCCCGCTCTCCGGCGGCACCTGCGAGGCCGATATTCTGGTTATGTACCAGCGGCTGCGCGGCACCGACTACACGCTGGACATCGATCCGGAGAAGATTCTCCGGGCGGAGAAGGTCTTCGAGCAGTGCATGGACAAGTACTTCATGCCGCCGGAGTCGATGCAGGTTTCGCCGAAGATCATCTTCAGCCCGATGCCGGGCGGCGCGTTGACCGCGAACACCCAGATGATGCGCGACAACAACTGCCTGGACAAGTACGACGCCTGCATCGACGAGATGCGCGAAGTGGTGGCCAAGGGCGGATTCGGCACCTCGGTGACCCCGGTTTCGCAGTTCTACTTCCAGCAGGCCTTCTCCAACGCCATGCGGGGTAAGTGGCAGGTGATCGACAAGAACGGATACGGGAAGATGGTGCTCGGCTATTTCGGCAAGACGCCGGTGGCTCCCGATCCGGAGATCGTCAAGCTGGCTCAGGAACAGCTCGGGCTGGAGCCGACCACCGAGGCGGTGGTCGATCTCAACGACCGCAATCCGAAGCTCGGAATCAAGTACAACACCAAGCTGCTGGAAGATGCCGGCCTGCCGGTGACCGAGGAGAACGTCTTCATCGTCGCGGCCTGCGGCGACAAGGGTCTGGCCTATCTCAAGGGCGACCGGCCGATGGGCATCCGCTACAAGGAAGCGGCCAAACCGGCGGCCTCCGCGGCCCGGGGCGGCGCCTTCACCGCCAACGTCGATGGCAAGTCGGTCACGGTGGAGGTCGATCCCGCCGGCGAGGTCTATGTGGCCAAGGTCGGCAACAAGAGCTTCAAGGTCAAGGTCTCCGAGGGCGCGGCGGCTCCGGCGGCGGCTGCCCCCGGCAGCGGCAAGGAGCATGAACTCAAGTCTCCGCTGCCCGGAACCGTGGTTCGGCTGGTGGCCGAAGAGGGCCAGGAGTTGGAGGCCGGCGACACCGTGCTGGTGCTCGAAGCCATGAAGATGGAGTCGGAGATCAAAGCCGACAAGGGTGGCGTGCTGCGCTCGATCACCGTCGGCAAGGGACAGGTGGTTGCGGCGGGCGATGTCCTGGCGCTTATCGAGGAGAAGTAAGATGCGAATGCTCAAAGCGATGCTGTTCGCGGGCAGTGTGCTGTTCGCCGCCGTCGGTTTCGCCGGGGCGGAGAGCGCCGCGCCGGCGGGCGACGAGTTGACCGAGGCGGATTTCGCCGCGGCCCGGTCCCAGGCGGTGCAGACGATTCTGGATCACGCCGCGAAGAACGGGCGGGTGCTGACTGCCGACGAGGTGGAGGCGATTCCGGGCAATCCGGGTGACGTGCAGAAGGGAGACCGCGAGGTCTTCAAGTGGTACCGGGCGGATCAGAAGGTCTATTTGACCTACGTCTGGCCGCGGCCGGGGGTGATCTACTCGCTGTCGATGAAGAAGGGCGACAAGCTGCTTCCGGGGCGCGAGGTGATGGTGGTCAATCCCGAAGGCCGCAGCAAGGCCAAGGTCAAGATCGCTCAGTCGCTGGGCGTGAACGCGCTGGGCGGCAGCGTCCAGAACGCGGGCACGCTGTTGCCGGGCGGCCTGGTCGGCGAGTTCTCGGCGGCGATTCTCTATCACGATTCGATGCCCGGCGGCGAGGACGGCGGCGTCAAGCTGCCCGGCTGGGGTGCGGCGTTTGTCGGACTCTGGCAGAGCTCCGGACTCTACGACATCTACCGGCAGACCACCATGGATTTCGCCAATACCTGGATCCTCGGACTGGGCCGGGTGCTGATGATGCTCGTGGCGCTGCTGCTGATCTACCTGGCGATCTTCAAGGAGTTCGAGCCGCTGTTGCTGCTGCCGATCGGCTTCGGCGCACTGCTGGCCAACATCCCGCTGGCCGCGATCTCCGGTCCGGACGGTCTGCAGGGGATGATCTACAACGTCGGTATTGAAAGCGGCGTCTTCCCGCTGCTGATCTTCATGGGCGTCGGCGCCATGACCGACTTCGGACCGCTGCTGGCGAATCCGCGGACCGCGCTGCTCGGCGGCGCGGCGCAGCTGGGAATCTTCACCGCGCTGATCGGCGCGGTGCTGCTCTCCTGGTGGATCCCGGGCATTGAGTTCGGCCTGCGCGAGGCGGCGAGCATCGGCATCATCGGCGGTGCCGACGGCCCGACTTCGATCTTCCTGACCAGCAAGCTGTCGCCGAAACTGCTCGGCGCCGTGGCCGTGGCCGCTTACAGCTACATGGCGCTGGTGCCGATCATTCAGCCGCCGATCATGAAGCTCTTCACCTCCGAGAAGGAGCGCAAGATCAAGATGAAGCAGTTGCGCAACGTCTCCAAGCTGGAGAAGGTCTGCTTCCCGCTGCTGATCACGCTGATGTGCGCCTTCCTGCTGCCCGACGCGGCGCCGCTGATCGGTCTGCTGATGTTCGGCAATTTGATGCGGGAGTGCGGCGTGGTCGAGCGTTTGAACCAGACCGCGCAGAATGCGCTGATCAACATCGTGACCATCTTCCTCGGGCTGGCGGTCGGCTCCAAGCTGTCGGCGGATCAGTTCCTGTCGGTTCAGACCCTCGGCATTCTGGTGCTGGGCGCGGTGGCGTTCGGCATCGGGACCGCCGGCGGCGTCTGGTTCGCGCAGCTGATGAATCTGTTCAGCAAGGAGAAGATCAACCCCCTGATCGGCGCCGCGGGCGTCTCCGCCGTGCCGATGGCGGCGCGAGTGGTCAACAAGGTCGGACTGGAGTCCGATCCCACGAACTTCCTGCTGATGCACGCGATGGGACCGAACGTCTCGGGCGTGATCGGTTCGGCGGTCGCCGCGGGCGTGCTGCTGAACATGCTGAAGTTCTGAGCAGTTCCGCAACGGCCGGAGGGGTCGAAAACCTCCGGCCGCGCGCCGTCTCCGCCTGGTGGCGGGGACGGTTTTTTTATTTTGTGGCGGCGGCGGATTGACAGGCGGGAAAAAGCGTGATATTAGTATGAAGTTTGACGTCAAAGAACTTTATTTCGGAGCGTTATGAGCAAAGCGAAGCGGGAGAACTGGAGCGGCGCGCTGGGGTTCATTCTGGCCGCGGCCGGTTCGGCCATCGGGCTGGGCAACATCTGGAAGTTTCCGTACATCACCGGCCTGAACGGCGGCGGCGCTTTTGTGCTGATCTATCTGCTGTGCATTCTGCTGGTGGGGCTGCCGGTGATGCTTTGCGAACTGACCATCGGGCGGAACACCCGCAAGGATCCCTACGGCGCCTTCCGGGAACTGCAGACCCAGCACTCCCGGCTGGCCCGGTTTTTCGGCTGGCTGCTGGTGCTCGGCGCCGTCGGGCTGGTCCTCGGCGGCCGCTGGGGCTTTGCCGTGGTGGCGCTGATCTTCGCCGTGCTGCTGCTGACCAAGGGGTTCGCCACGCTGGGGCTGCTCGGGGTCTTCGGCGGGTTGGCCATTCTCTCCTACTACGCGGTGGTCGGCGGCTGGGCGGTGGCCTACATGCTCAAGGCGTTCCGGCGGCAGCTCGATTATCACGACCTGGGGGCGGCTCAGGCGGCGTTCTCGCAGTTCGTGGAAAATCCCGGGTTGATGGTGGGGTTCCAGCTGGTCTTCATGGTGCTCTGCGCCCTGGTGATCTGGAGCGGGGTGCGCAAAGGGATCGAGCGCTGGAGTAAAATTCTGATGCCGCTGCTCTTTCTGTTGCTGCTGGCGGTGATTCTGCGGAGTCTGACCCTGCCCGGCGCCCGGGCCGGAGTCGCCTTCTTTCTCTACCCGGACTTCTCCAAACTCTCCACCGCCGGGGTGCTCGAAGCGCTCGGCCACTCCTTCTACACGCTGAGTCTGGGCATGGGCATTACCGTAACCTACGGCAGCTATCTGAAACGGGAACAGAACATGATCTCCGCCTCGCTCTGGGTGATCGTGCTCGACACGCTGGCCGCGACCATGGCCGGGCTGGCGATCTTCCCGGCGGTGTTCGCCATGGGCTTCGACCCGGCCTCCGGCCCGAGTCTGCTGTTCGAGGTGCTGCCGGCCACCTTCAACAGTTTCCCCGGCGGTTTCGGCTGGTTCTGGTGCGGGCTGTTCTTCCTGATGCTCTCGATCGCCGCGCTGACCAGCGGGGTGGCGCTGCTGCAGATCGGCACCGCCTACTTCATGGATCAGTTCAAGATCCGGCGGCACTGGGCGATTCTGATCAGCTTCGCCGGGGTGGCGGCGCTGGGGGTGCTCTCGTCGGTCAGCATCGGCAACTGGGAGAATCTGGAGGCGTTGAAGCGGGCGATCGGCATGACCTTCGGCGCAGGGACGCTGGCCGGGAGTTTCTTCGACACGCTGGATTATCTGGCTTCCAACTGGATGCTGCCGCTGAGCGGCATGTTCATCGCCATCTTCGTAGCCTGGGAGTGGGGGATGCGTCCGGCCGACGCCGAGTTGCGGCAGGGGGCCGAACGCTGGACCGACCGGTGGCTGCCGTGGGGACGGCGCCGCATCGAATCGAGCCCGGACGCGGCGCCCGGCGCCGAGGCCGGAGCGGAGCACGGCATCGAGCTGCCTGCCGTCTCCGGAATCGGGTTCCTGACGATCTGGAATTTTCTGGTGCGCTTTGTGTCGCCGGTGATCATTCTTTTGGTGTTTCTCTACTCCATCGGAGTGATCAAGCCGCACTGAAGCGAAGAATAGGAGCCAAGTCGAGGTGAGTCGGGATGAACAATGACGCGTTTCTGATTTTGTTTCTGGTGTTTCTGGCTCTGATCTCGCTGCTGCCGCTGCTGTTCCGGAAATTCAAGGTGCCCAGCGTGATCGTGCTCCTGGTCACCGGCATGCTGATCGGCCCGAACGGGATCGATCTGCTGGGGCATCTCTCCCGGCTGCTGGCCTTTCTGGGCAGCAATCCGGAAGTGATTGAAGATCATTCGCTGTCGCTGATCAACTCGCTGGGGGCGCTGGGGCTGGTGCTGCTGATGGCGCTGGCCGGGCTGGAGGCCGACTTCAAATTGATCGGATCGGTACGCAAGCCGGTGATCTGGCTGAGTTTGATGACCTTTCTGCTGCCGGCGGTTTCGGGGTATCTGGTCTATCAGTTCTTCCGGCAGGACGATTTTCCCGGGAAACTGCTCTACGCCTCCTTGTTCGCCTCGCACTCGGTGGGAATCGTGTTCCCGGTGATCCGGGAGCTCAAACTGGCGCGGACCAAGTTCGGCGCGGCGGTGCTGATCTCGACCGTGGTCACCGACATCGGCAGCATCATTCTGCTGGCGGTCAGCGTGCAGACCAAACGCGAGCTCACCGCCGGCAGCGGTTCGCGGACGCTGTCGATCTTCGACTATCTCGATCCCGGGCTGTTCGGCGGGTACTTCGTCTGGCTCCTTTTGCTGGTGGCGCTGCTCTATCTGGTGGTGGCTTGGTTTCTGGTCAACCGGCTGGGCGGGAAGATCCTCAATTTTCTGGGGCCGCGCGAGGACGCGCTGGTCACCTTCATGCTGCTGATCGTGCTCCTGACGGTGCTGGCCGGGGAGTTTCTGGGGATCAATCTGGTGGTCGGGGCCTTTGTCGCCGGGCTGGCGTTGTCGCGGGTGGTCCGGCAGACCAGCTCCACCTCGGCGCTGTTTCAGAAGTTTGAGGGTATCGGCTACGGGCTGCTGATCCCCTTTTTGTTCATCTCCATCGGCATGAAGACCGACTTCCGGATCCTGTTCCGCTCGCCGGACAACTGGTCGATCATTCTGTTCACGGTGATCGGACTGGTCGGCAGCAAGGTCTTCTCCGGCTGGCTGGCGCTGCGCATTTCGGGCTTCTCCAACCTCAAGGGGCTGTGCGCCGGGCTGATGACCGTGCCGCAGCTCTCGGCCACGCTGGCGGCGGCGGCGATCGGCAAGGATCTGGGGATGCTCGACGACAACTTCTTCAACGCCATCGTGGTTTTGTCGATCGTCACCACCTTGCCGGTGCCCACGCTGGTCCGGCTCTTCATCGAGAAGTTCCAGCTCCGCTTCGAGCATGTGGAGGAGGCGGCTCCGGCCCCCTACGAACTCCCCGCCGACACCGATCAGGACGAACTGCTGTAAATTCCCCGTCCGCCCGGTTCCGGGGCCGTTGCATTCCCCCGGAACCGCGGGTATATTACCGGAATAACCGGAGGAAGGAAGTTTGCAGGAGTCCCGCAGTTTGAAGTTCGGCCGCTACGACTACGCGGCGTTTCTGACCTTTATGAGCTATGCCGGCTGCTCGATGGTGATCCCGCTGGTGCTGGTGGTGCTGGCCGCCGATCTGGGGTTCCCGCTGACGGACGGCGGCATGGGGCTGGGCGGCGCTCTGCAGCTGGGGCGCAGCATCCCGATGGTGGCGGCCATGCTGCTGTGCGGCTTCATGGCCGGACGCTGGGGCAAACGCCGGAGTCTGGGGTTTGCGGTGCTGGTGATGGGCGCGGGGATCGGACTCTCCAGCCTGGCGCCCGGGTACGGTCTGCTCTTTGCGGCGGTCGCCGTGGCCGGACTCGGCGAGGGGGTGATCGAGGGACTGGCCACGCCGCTGGTTCAGGATCTGCATGCGCGGGAGCCGGGGCGCTACATCAATTTTGCCCACGGCTTCTGGTCGGTGGGGCTGGTGGTGGCGACGCTGGGGGTGGGGTATCTGCAGCTGCGCGGAGTCTCTTGGCGCTGGCTGGTGGGGGTTACCGGTCTGCTGGCGCTGTTGCCGGCGGCGTTGCTCTGGCTCCCGACCCGGCGTTACCGGGGGGTGTTGCCGGACCGGGACGAACCGGTGCAGGTCCGGGTGGTCTGGCAGCAGTTTCTGGAGGTGGTGAAGCGTCCCCGGTTCTGGCTCTTCTTCGGCGCGATGTTTCTGGCCGGCGGCGGCGAGTTCTGCCTGACCTTCTGGACGCCGAGCTTTGTCCGGCTCTCCCTGGGCGGCGACGCCTGGGACGGCGGGGTGTGCACCGCTTGCTTCGCCGGCGGCATGATCGTCGGGCGGCTGGGTTCGGGAATCGTGGTCCGGCAGCACCGGTTGCGGGAGCTGATCTGGGGCGCGGCGGCGCTGGCCATTCTGATTTCGATCTGGATTCCGCTGCAGGGGTCGCTGGGGTGGCTGCAGGCGCTGCTGTTCGTCGCTGGAATCGCCACCGGGCCCTTCTGGCCGAGTATCCAGAGCTACTGTGTCGACCGGGTCGAGGGCGACAGCACCATGATCTACATTCTGCTCTCCTGCGCCGGAGTGCCCGGCTGCGGCTTCTTCACCTGGCTGATGGGCGCGCTCGGGGACCACTTCGGACTGCGTGTCTCCTTCTACCTGGTGGGGGTCTGCTTCCTGTTGATGGGCGGCTTGATCGCGCTCGATTCGCTGTTGGGCCGCCGCCGGAGCTGAACGAGAAGTTCCGGCAGCAGCCGATCGAGGTCGCCGGCGCCGACCAGCGCCAGCAGCAGCGGTTGCGAAGTCGGTTCCTGCGCGGGGGATACCGCCTCTTCCAGCGTGGCGCAGGCCCGGGCCCGGTCTCCGATCCGGGCGGCCAGCTCCGCGGCACCGACCGGACCGGTTTCGCTCCAGGCGGCGAAGACCGGCAGCACCAGCACCGAGTCGGCCCGGCGCAGCTCGCGGGCGAAAGCGTCGAGGTACTTGGCCAGCCGGGCGTAGCGATGGGGCTGGAACAGGATCCGCAGATGGTGACCGGGATAGCGCATTCTGAGCACTTCCAGCGTGGCGGCCAGCTCGGTCGGATGGTGCGCGTAGTCCTCGATCAGCGTCCGTTCCGGCGACTCGAAGTGAACGGTGAGCCGCCGCCGGACCCCCGGCCAGTTCCGGAGCTCCCGCCGCGCCGTCTCCGGCTCGACGCCCAGCAGCTCCGCCGCCTTGACCACCAGCGCCGCGTTGACTCCGAGGTAGCCGGGGAACTCCGGCAGCGGGCGGTCGATCCGGATCGCCGCCGGATGGTCGGCAAAGAGCGCGCAGGTCTCCGGCGTGGCGTAGTAGAGCAGTCGGTGCGAGCGGGCGGCGAACTGCCGGAAGTTCCGGCGCAGCGCTTCGGGGCCGCCGAGACTCCACTCGTGATCGTCTTCGACATTTGGGACGATACCCAGTTCCGGCGCCAGCAGCGTGTGGGTGGCGTCCGATTCGTCGGCCTCGGTGATGAAGACGTCGCCGTTTCCGGCGCGGGAGCTCGGCCGATCCGGCAGCGAGCCGCCGACCAGATACCCCGGCTGTTGCCCGGCTCGCTCCAGCACAAAACTCAGCATCGCGGTGATCGAGGTCTTGCCGTGCGAGCCGGAGATGGCCGCCACCCGGCGATAACTCCGGGCCAGCTCCGCCAGGTGCGCGCCGCGGCGTTGCTGCGGCAGCCCCCGCCGTTCCGCCTCGCGCCGCTCCGGATTGTCCTCCGGGATCGCCGAACTGTAGACCACCAGCTCGGTCCCCTCCGGAATCCGGTCCGCGCCGTGACCCACGTTGACCGTCGCCCCCAGCGTCGCCAGTTCGGCCGTGTAGCCCGAGCCGCTGCGGTCGGAACCCGAAACCTGATTCCCCCGCTCCAGTTCCAGCCGGGCCAGGGGCGCCATGCCGGCGCCGCCGATGCCGATGAAGTGGATCCGGGCCATCGCCTCACTCCAGCTCCTGAAGTGCCGCCCAGACCTGATCCGGGGTCACCAGGTCCATGCAGCGCGGAGCACCGTCGGGACACTGGCGGCGGAAGCAGGGCGCGCATTCGCAGTTGCCGTACAGCAGCCGCCATTTCGGCGAGATCGGCGCGGTGGCGGTGTAGTCGGTGGGGCCGAAGACCGCCACCCCCGGAGTCCCCAGCGCCGCCGCCAGATGCATCACCCCGCTGTCGTTGGCCAGCACCGCCTGCGAGGCGCGCAGCAGGTGGATCAGCTCCGTCAGATCGGTCCGGCCGGCCAGATTGAGCGCCTTGGCGGTCGGCAGCCCGGCCACCGCCTCGGCGCAGAGTTCGGACTCCGCCCGGGAGCCCAGACTGGCCACCACTCCGCCCCGGTCGATCCAGCGCGCCGCGATTTCGCGGAAGTAGTCGCCGCGCCAGCGTTTGGCCGCGCCGTAGGCGGCCCCCGCGCCCAGCGTCAGCAGCCGCGGGTGTTCGCAGAGCCCGAAGATTTCGGTGTGCAGTTCGCTGGCCGGCGTCGGGAGTTTCAGCTCCGGCAGCGTGCCGTCCCAGGGGGGCGCTCCGAGCGCCCGGGCCATGGCCAGATACTTGTTGGCATGATGCAGCCGCGCCGGTTGACGGCGGTGGTTGACCGGGAAGGAGTAGGCGCGCGACAGAAAGATCGAACGGCCGCGCCGGGCGGCGCCGGTCAGCAGCGCCCCCGGCAGCGCCAGCCGGAACATGGCCGCGTCCCGCAGCGAATTGTTGAGCAGCAGCCCGACCCCCGGCCGCAGCCGGTGCAGTCGGCGCAGCTCGTCCCGGGTCCAGCGCCGGTGGAGCCGGGAGAGCCCCAGATAGTCGTCGACGAAGTCGAGAGCCCGGAAGAACACCTCCAGCCCCTGCGGGCCCACCACAAACAGTCCGCAATGCTCGGGCAGGCCCAGTTTGAGCTGCCGCAGCGCGGGCAGGGCCATGACCGCATCGCCCAGCCAGTTGGGAATGCGCACTGCCACCCCGTTGCGCCAGCGCTCCGGCCGGAGTTTCAGCTCCGGGAGTTCCGGAGCTGGAAAATCCTCCGGCAGCTTGACGCGGATCGCTTCCATCGGCCCGCCCTTACTGGACGAAGTAGGTCTTCAGCGGCGGGAAGCCGTTGAATTCGACCGAGCAGTAACTGGAGGTGTAGGCGCCGGTGGTCAGCCAGTAGATGCGGTCGCCGGGTTTGATGTAGGCCGGCAGCGGGTTCCGGGTGAACTCGTACATCACATCCTGACTGTCGCAGGTCGGCCCGGCGATGATGAACTCCTCGGTCGGTTCGCCGCGGGCCTCGCAGTAGAGCGGATAGCGGATGCACTCGTCCCAGGTCTCGACCAGGCCGTTGAACTTTCCGGCATCCAGATAGAGCCAGCGGTCGACGCCGACCTTCGACTTCTGCGAGATCAGCACCACCTCCGTGACCATGATCCCGGCCTCGGCCACCAGCGACCGGCCCGGTTCGAGAATCACCTCCGGGAAGTCGTCCCCGAAGTCCTCCTCCAGATAGCGGGTGATCTCCTCGGCGTAGACGTCCATGGAGTTGGTCTTGGACATGTAGTTGGCCGGGAAGCCGCCGCCCATGTTGATCAGTTTCAGGTGGACGCCCTCGCCGTTGAGGTAGTCGAAAATGTACCGGACCTTGGCGATGGCCGAGTCCCAGGCGCCGATGTCGCGCTGCTGCGACCCCACATGGAAGCTGATGCCGCAGGGCTGCAGACCGAGTTCGCGGGCCAGCAGCACCAGGTCGATCGCCATATCCGGGTGGCTGCCGAATTTGCGCGAAAGCGGCCAGTCGGCGGTCTCCGAGCCCTCGGTCAGGATCCGGAAGAAGACCTTGGAGCCGGGGGCCTCGCGCGCCAGATTCCGGACGTCGGTTTCGCTGTCGGTGGCGAACAGCCGCACGCCACGCTCATAAAAATACCGGATGTCGGACGCCTTCTTGATGGTGTTGCCGTAGGAGAGGCGCTCGGGTTCGACGCCCAGTGCGAGCACCCGGTCCAGTTCGTAGACCGAGGCCAGGTCGAAGCAGGAGCCGAGATCGCGCAGCAGAGCCAGCACCTCCGGCGCCGGATTGGCCTTCACCGCATAGTAGACCCGGGCGAAGGGGAAGTGTTCGAGCAGCTCCTCGTACTTCCGGCGGATGATGTTCAAATTGACCACCAGAAACGGGCTTTCGTGCCGGTTCGCCTCCTGGCGCATCAGCGCCCAGTCTTCCGGGGTATAGTAATCCAGTACATTGATCCGCATCTCGCCGTGCTTCCTTATCTTGCTGTGATTTTGATGGCACCTGTCCGGTTACGTTTTTTGGTCAAGTGGCAATATTACCCCATTCCGCCGGAATGCAAATCCGAATTGCTCCCGACACCATTTTTTTTACCGAAAAAATACAGCTTCCCCCGGATTCCGGAAAAAAGCGGTAAAAGATTTTCTCCGGATATAATAAAAACGGTTCCCGGCCGTTTCCTGCAGTGTACAACCTTGAAGTGTCGAGACGAGAGGACAGGTGAGCAGATGAAGAAGCTTTTGAAAAGTGCGGGAACCTTGCTGGTGCTGGTGGTGGTGGCCGGGACGGGATTCTGGCTGTACCGGCGTTACATGCCCGCCGGCGAGGTGGTGAAGTTCCGGACCGAGACGGTGGAGCGGGGCAAGCTGGAGAACTTCATCAGCGCCACCGGCACCGTGGAGCCGGAGGAGTTGATCAATGTCGGCGCCCAGGTCGGCGGCATGATTACCCGGTTCGGGCTCGACGCCGCGGGCAAGAGCGTCGATTACGGTTCGCAGGTCACAAGCGGCATGGTGCTGGCCAACATCGACGATTCGCTCTATCAGGCCGAAGTCAAGTCGGCCGAGGCCCAGAAACTTCAGGCTCAGGCTTCGATCAACAGCGCCGAGGCCAATCTGAATCAGGCCAAGGCGGAGCTGGAACTGGCCCGGTCCAACTGGGTGCGGGCCCAGGAGCTGAGCCCCAAGGGCGCGATTGCCCGCAGCGATTTTGATGTGGCGCAGTCCGAGTTCCGCAGCGCGCAGGCGGCGATCGGCGTTTCGGAGGCGGCGGTCGAGCTGGCGAAGGCGCAGCTGGCGGCCGCCGAGGCGGAGCTGGAGCGGGCTCAGCGCAACTGGGAGTACTGCGTGATCTCCTCGCCGGTGGACGGGATCATCATCGACCGCCGGGTCAACGTGGGGCAGACCGTGAATTCGAGCATGAATGCGCCGAGTCTGTTCCTGATCGCCAAGGATTTGAAGCGCATGCAGGTCTGGGCCTCGGTCAACGAGGCCGACATCGGCGCGATTCAGCCGGGCCAGCCGGTCAAGTTCACGGTGGACGCCTTCAGCGGCCGGGAGTTCGTCGGCGAGGTTCAGAAGATCCGGCTGAACGCCACCATGTCGCAGAACGTGGTCACCTACGTGGTCGAAATCGGCACCGACAACTCCGACGGCAAACTGCTGCCCTACCTGACCGCCAACGTCAAATTCATCATTGCCGAGCGGGACAATGTGCTCTATGTGCCCAACGCGGCATTCCGGGTCAAGCCCGATCCGGCCCAGGTGCCGGCGGCGGCCAATCCGCCGGAACCGGGCGCGGGCGAACGGCTGATCTGGGTCCGCCGGGGCTCCGAAGTGGTGCCGGTGGTGGTCAAGACCGGACTCAACGACGGCAGTTCGACGGAGATCGTCGCCGGTGATCTGCAGGAGGGAGACGAGGTGGTCACCGGCGTCACCGTGGTCTCGGCGCCGGAGGCGGCCTCCGAAGGCGGCGAGTCCAGTCCCTTTTTGCCCAAACCCCCGAAGAGGCGATAAAATGGCTCTGATTGAACTGAAAAACGTCACCAAGACCTACTTCCTCGGCGAGATCGACGTTCCGGTGCTGAAGGGAATCACGCTCAGCATCGACTCCGGCGAATACGTCGCGCTGATGGGCGCCTCGGGCTCCGGCAAGAGCACGCTGATGAACATCCTCGGCTGCCTCGACCGGCCGACCACCGGCGAGTATTTGCTGGAGGGGCAGGAGGTCGGTTCGCTCTCCGGCGACCGCCGGGCGCTGGTCCGCAACCGCAAGATCGGCTTCGTCTTCCAGAGCTTCAATCTGCTGCCCCGGACCAGCGCGCTGGAGAACGTGATCATGCCGCTGGCCTACTCCGACCGCGACCGTTCGGGCCGGAGCCGGGCCGAACGCGGCCGGGAGATGCTGCGCCGGGTCGGGCTCGGCGACCGGATGCATCACTATCCGAACCAGCTCTCCGGCGGTCAGCAGCAGCGCGTGGCGATCGCCCGGGCGCTGATCAATCACCCGCCGGTGCTGTTCGCCGACGAACCGACCGGCAACCTCGATTCCAAGACCAGCGAGGAGGTGATGGCGATGTTCGATGATCTGAACCGCGAGGGGATCACCATCATCCTGGTGACCCACGCGCTGGAGGTGGCCGAATACGCCCGCCGGGTGGTCCACATCAGCGACGGGAAACTGGTCTCCGGCTCTTACCGCAAGGAGGAACACGCATGACGCTGGGCAGTACAACGGTATTGGCTTTGAAGGCCTTGAAACGAAATCCCACCCGTGCGCTGCTGACCGCGCTGGGGATCATCATCGGCATCGCCGCGGTGATCACCATGATGGAGATCGGCAACGGCTCAAGCACTTCGATCCGCAATTCGATCGAAAAGATGGGGGCGAACACCATTTTGATTATCCCCGGCGCACCGCGGCAGGCGGGAGTCAGCCTCGGCGCGGGCAGCCAGATGTCGCTGACGCCGGAAGACGTGACTGCGATCGGCCGCGACTGTCTGGCTGTGGGCAACGTGGTGCCGATCGTCAACGCCCGGAGTTCCAATCTCCAGCTGATCTATCAGAATCAGAACTGGGTCCCCGGGGAACTGGTCGGAACCGCCCCCGAGTATTTGGACATCCGCAACTGGACCGTGGTCGAGGGGCGTGCCTTCACCGCTCGCGAGGTGGCGTCGCGCGCAGCGGTCTGTCTGGTCGGGCAGACCATCGTGCGCGAAGTCTTCGGCGGCGCGTCGCCGGTGGACAGCCGGATCCGGCTCAACAACTCCAATTTCACGGTGATCGGCGTGCTGGGCGAGAAGGGCGCGAATATGATGGGACACGACGAGGACGACGTGGTGATCGCCCCCTGGACCACCATTCGCATGCGTATTACCGGACTCAAGACCGGAACCGCCACCAACACCACCAGCACCGCCTCCACGCTGCCCGGCGACCTCTATCCGGCCGAAGGCGTGGCCTTCTATCCGGAGCAGGCGGAGAACTTGGAGACCGATACGCTGCTGATCCCGAAGTTCACCCAGGTCGATCAGATTCTGCTCTCGGCGGTCTCGCCGGAGCAGGTGGACACCGCCGTGGACGAGGTCACCACGCTGCTGCGCGAACGTCACCGGATCAAGCCCGGCGAGGTCGACGACTTCCGGATCCGCAACTCCGCCGAGTTCATGTCGATGCTCAGCGGCACCTCCACGCTGATGAGCAATCTGCTGCTGGGCGTGGCACTGCTGGCGCTGGTGGTCGGCGGCGTCGGAATCATGAACATCATGCTGGTGTCGGTCACCGAGCGCACCCGCGAGATCGGATTGCGCATGGCCGTGGGCGCCCGGTCGCGGGATATTCTGCAACAGTTCCTGGTGGAGGCGATCATCCTCTGCCTCTCCGGCGGCGTGATCGGCATTCTGGTCGGCCACGGAGCCGGACTGCTGATCGAAAGTCAGCTCGGCTGGCCGATCGAGTCCAGCCCGACGGCGGTCGTGGCCGCGGTCACGGTCTCGGCCGGAGTCGGCATCCTGTTCGGTTTCTATCCGGCCTGGAAGGCCTCCAAGCTCGATCCGATCGAGGCGCTGCGCTACGAGTAGCGCGGAGCTCAGCGCTTCTTCAAGTTGAAGAAGCGGGCGAAGGCGGCCCGCGCCTCGTCGGCGGTGACCGGGCGCAGCAGCTCGCTGGAGTCGAGCTGCCGGACCGCCGTTCCGGGCAGCAGCGCGAGAAACGGGGAGGGCAGCTGGGCGCGGCTCACTCCCCGCTGCAGCCGCTGCCGGGCGCGCAGCAAATAGAGCCGCCGCCGGGCCCGGGTGACCGCCACGTAGAAAAGCCGGAGCTCCTCGTCCACGGAACCCTCCTCCAGCGCCCGTTCGTGCGGGAACAGGTTGTTCTCCAGCGCCACCACGAAGACTACCGGGAACTCCAGCCCCTTGGCGGCGTGGACCGTGCAGAGGGTGATGCAGTTGTCGTCGACCTCCTCGGTCCGGTCGCTCTCTTCGAGCAGGGCGAAGCTCTCGAGGTAACTTTCGAGGGTCAGCGGTTCGGAGCTTTTGGATTCGTACTGGGCGACGGCGTTGAGGAACTCTTCGAGGTTTTCACGCCGTTTTTCCGCGTCGCGGATATCCTTGTAGATCCGCTGCAGCCCGTCGAGGTAGCCCACCTCCTTCAGAAAGGCCCGGATCCGCCCGGCGAGATTGCCCGGGGTCTCGAACTGTGCAGCGTACTCCCCAAGCACCCGGGCCAGTTCCCGGGCCGCGGCCGCGGCCTTGGCCGAGAGCCGACCCAGAAAGTCGGGGCTGCCCAGCAGCTCGACCATGGTCTTCCGGCTCTCCAGATGGAGCCGTTTCAGGGTGGTCACCGCGGTCTCTCCGAGTCCGCGCGGCGGGATACCCAGAATCCGCAGCAGACTCTGATTGTCGCGCGGATTGACCAGCAGTTTCAAATAGGCCACCGCGTCCTTGATCTCCTTGCGTTTGTAGAACTCCTGCCCGCCCACCAGCCGGTAGGGCAGATGCGCGGCGCGCAGCGCCTGCTCCAGCTCGCGTGACAGGTGGTTGGAGCGATAGAGCAGCGCGAAGTCGGAGTAGCGGAGTTTCCGGTCGTCGGCCATCAGCTGCTGGATCAGGTCGGCGATGAACCGGGCCTCCGCCTCGCCGTCGGGCAGCGCGGTGGCGACCACCTCCTCGCCGTCGCCCAGGCTTGACCACAGATTTTTGGCGTGCCGATGGGTGTTGTGGGCGATAATCGCGTTGGCGGCGGCCAGAATCTTGCCGGTGGAGCGGTAGTTCTGTTCCAGCTTGATCACCTTGGCGCCGGGGAAGTGATCGGGAAAGGAGAGGATATTGCCGATGTTGGCCCCCCGCCAGGAGTAGATGCTCTGATCGTCGTCGCCGACCACGCAGAGATTGCGCCGCTCCCCGGCCAGCTGCTTGACGATGGTGAACTGCGCGTCGTTGGTATCCTGATACTCGTCGATCAGCAAGTAGCGATAGCGCTCCTGGTATTGGCGGAGGACCTCGGGAAATTCGTCGAACAGCCGGAAGACCAGCAGCAGCAGATCGTCGAAATCGACCGTGTTCTGGAGCTCCAGCAGCTGCTGATACTGGGTGTAGAGCTGTGCGGCGATGACCTCGAAGGGGGTGTCGGCGGCTTTCCGCGCGTCGTCGGCGGTCAGCAGCCGGTTCTTCCAGCGGCTGATACAGCCGGCCAGTTCGGGCAGCGGAAAGTGTTCGCCTTCGTAGCCCAGGGTGCTCGCCGCCTGCCGGTACAGCCCCTGCTGGTCCGATTCGTCGGCGATGGTGAAGCCGGGCAGGTAGCCGAGACGCCGCCCCTCCTGCCGCAGCACCCGCACGCAGAAGGCGTGGAAGGTGCCCAGCGTCACTTTCCGGGCGGTCTCCGGTTCGACCAGCGCGGCCAGCCGCTCGCGCATTTCGCGGGCCGCCTTGTTGGTGAAGGTCAGCCCGAGAATCGACTCCGGAGCAATGCCGGAGCTCAGCAGATAGGCGATCCGGAAGGTGATGACCCGGGTTTTCCCGGTCCCGGCCCCGGCCAGCACCAGCACCGGTCCGTCGATGGTGGCGGCGGCGGCGGCCTGCTCGGGGTTCAGAGCCTTCAGGATCTCCTCGCGGGTCATACCACGCGGACCGCGAATTCGGCGCCGTCGGGCGTGGCGACTGCTGCGGCGCTGGTCACCGGATTCTCAAATCCGGCGAAGACGCCGCCGCCGATGGCGTAGGCGGCCGCCTCTTCGGCCGTGCGTGCGGAAAAATCGGCGTCGCAGTTGCAGCGGCAGGGTTTGTTCTTCTCGTAGGTGGACAGGTAGTAGAGCTTCCCGGGCTCCAGTTCAAATTCGCGGACCAGCAGCGCGTCGCGGCGGATGATTCCGAGATAGCCCACCGGCTGTTCCAGATCGGCCACGGCCACGATCCGGGGGGTGTCCAGCGCGTCTTTTTCGTAGTCCAAGGCCAGCAGCCCCAGGGCGATTGCGTCGCGGGCGGGGTAGCCCATGGCGATCTTTTCCGCGATCGGGTCGGTCTGCGACCCGTTGGTCGCCACCGCGAAGTTCCGGGCGAGCCGGACGCAGTTGTAGGAGATGTAGGGATTTCTGCGCAGATCCGACTCAAATCCCGGCCGCGGCAGAATGGAGATCTGTTCCCCGTTCAACACCGCCTCCCGATTGGGAAATGAGCGTGAAGAGACCCGATACAAGGCCACCGCCCGGTTTTCCCGGGTCCGGCCGATCGCCACAATACGTCCCAAGTACATTTTCCGGCTTCCTTCCGCTAGACGCAATTGAACTTTCCTTCCGCCCGGACTCCGGCGGAAAGTCACAATATACCATGTCGCCGCATTTTTTCAATCCGCGGCAACGGATTTCGCGGAAAATTTCGACTGCTCGCGGGGGATCATTTCAAAGTAATCGATCTCCGCCCGGGTCCGGCTCTGGGTGTGCTGGCTGTTGCCGCCGACGGTCAGCACAAAGGTCTCCGGGAGGTAGCCGAACTCCTTTTTGAACTCCGACGCCACATCCCACTCCTCTTCGACCCAGGTGTCCTGCGGCGTGCTCTTGTTGCGCACACAGGTGTGCTTGATCTTGACAATGCCGCCGCCGAGATTGCGGTGCCCGACATGGTTCAGGGGCGTCTCCGTCTCCCAGTAGTAACCGACGCTGCGCCGGGCCAGCGCGCCGCCCGCCCCCAGGTAGACCGCCACCGCCTGATCGTCCTTGCCCGGAATCCGGCTGTCCCCGCCCGGCGGCAGATTGCGCACCCGCCAGCGCCAGCGCAGGATCGGCGTCTTGTTCAGATCCACATGCCGACTCAGCAGATACATCGCCGCGCCGGTGGAGCGGTCGCACTCGACGCTGAGCACTTTGCCGCCGGCCGCTTCCGGGTCCTCCCGCACGATGAACCGGGTCTTCGGCACAAACATTTTGCCGGCCTGGAACTGCCAGTTCTGCGGCATTTTCCCAATTTGTTCGTCTCCGAAATCCAGCCGCCAGCCGGAACTTTTCTCCGTTGCGCCGGCCAGTGCCGCGCCGAGCACTGCGACCAGCAGCAGACCGCCTTTAATCCTTCTGCGCATGACTCTCCTGCGCCCGATACCGGGCGTAACGATTCATGATTTTCTCCACATAGGTCCGGGTGCTCGGAATGGCAATCCGCTCCAGCACCGGACCATCGAGTTGTTCCGGCTTCCAGCGGTCCGCCCGGCTCTCCCCGGCGTTGTACTGCACCAGCGCCAGCATGGCGCACTCCCGGTACTCCCGCCAGCGCCGCATGGCCCGACCCAGATACCAGCAGCCGATCTCCAGATTGAGCTCGGGCGCGAACAGCCGGGTCTCGCTCGGCACCGGAATCCGGTGATAATTCGCGTAGTCGGCCACCGCTCCGCGCGGCAGAATCTGCATCAGCCCGATCTCCCCTTTGCCGCCGCGGCTGGCCGGATTGAACCGGCTCTCCTGAAAGACCACCGCCCGGACCAGTTGCGGATCCAGTCCGTGTTTCCTTGCCGCCGCGGCGATCTCCGCGGCGTAGCGGGTATCGTCCACCCAGAACTCCAGCAGCGGCTCCCGGCAGCTCCAGACGGCACCGGCCATCACCGCCAGCGTCGCGAGCAGGAGCGGAAGCCGGAGGCGGATTCTCCTGTTCTTTCTGCGTTGCACTTGCCGTCACCTCCGGGGTTGGGTCGGTGTTTCGCCGGGGCCCCGGGAGCTGCGGTGGCCGCCCCCGGGGAGGAACCTTACCCGCGGGTTTCCCCTTCCGGCCGCTCGCGCCGGGGCAAATTGACCTGCAGATGGAGTTCGCGCAGCTGCCGGGGCGTGACCTCGGCCGGCGCGTTCATCATCAGGTCCTGAGCCTGCTGATTGAAGGGGAAGGCGATCACTTCGCGGATGTTCGGCTCGTCGGCCAGCAGCATCACCATGCGGTCGACCCCCGGCGCAATGCCGCCGTGCGGCGGCGCACCGAGCTTGAAGGCGTTGATCATGCCGCCGAACTTCTCGTCCACCGTCTCGCGGCGGTAGCCGGCGATTTCAAACGCCTTGTACATGATCTCGGGCCGATGGTTCCGGATGGCGCCGGAGGAGAGTTCGATCCCGTTGCAGACGATGTCGTACTGATAGGCCAGAATCTCCAGCGGATTCTGCGTCTCCAGCGCCTCCATGCCGCCCTGGGGCATGGAGAACGGGTTGTGGCTGAAGATCACCGCGCCGGTCTCCTCGTCGAGTTCGAACATCGGGAAGTCGACGATCCAGCAGAATTTGAACTCATTCGGATCGATCAATCCGAGCTGCCGTCCGAGTTCGGGGATCACGCCGCCGCCGATCTTCTGAACCAGCTTCTCCTGATCGGCCAGGAAGAAGAGCGCGTCTCCGGGCTCAATGCCGCCGGCGACGCGGAGCGCCTCGACCGTCTCCGGAGTCAGGAATTTGACGATCGGACTCTTGACCTCTTCGCCGGTCCAGATAATGTAGGCCATACCCTTGGCGCCCAGCTCCTTGGCGAATTCGATAAGATCGTCGAAGAACTTGCGCGGCCGCCCCGCCACCTGCGGCGCCCGGATCGCCCGGACCACGCCGCCCTGGGCCACGGTGGAGGCGAAGGCCTTGAAGTCGCTGCCCCGGAAGTGTTCGGTGACGTCGATCATCTCCAGCGGGTTGCGCAGGTCGGGCTTGTCGCTGCCGAATCGCCGCATCGCCTCGCGATAGGGGAGGCGCGGGAACGGCGGCGGCGCGAACCTCTTGGTTCCGAACTTGGTGAAGACTTCGGCGAGCAGCCCCTCGATCACTGCAAAGATCTCGTCCTGGGTGGCGAAGCTCATCTCCATATCCATCTGGTAGAATTCGCCGGGGCTGCGGTCGGCCCGCGCGTCCTCGTCGCGGAAGCAGGGGGCAATCTGGAAGTATTTGTCGAATCCGGCGACCATCAGCAGCTGTTTGAACTGCTGCGGCGCCTGCGGCAGGGCGTAGAACTTCCCGGGGTGCAGCCGGCTCGGCACCAGATAGTCGCGGGCGCCCTCGGGGGAGCTCGCGGTCAGGATCGGAGTCTGGAACTCATGAAAGCCGAGCGCGGTCATGTAGCGCCGGATTTCGGAGATCACCTCGCTGCGGAGAATGATGTTCCGGTGCAGCTGTTCCCGCCGCAGGTCGAGGAACCGGTACTTCAAACGCAGCGCCTCGGGCGCCCCGTCATCCTTGGCGATCTGGAAGGGGAGCACTTCGGCGGGGCCGAGCAGCTCCATCGATTCGGCGCGGACTTCGATTTCACCGGTGGCGAGCTTGGGGTTGATGGTGTTCTCGCTGCGGGCGACCACGGTGCCGCCGAAGGAGACCACCGATTCGACCCGCCAGCGGTCCAGCTCCTGATAGAATTCGCGCTCGGGATCGACCACCACCTGGGTGATGCCGTAATGGTCGCGCAAATCGATGAAGATCACGCCGCCGTGGTCGCGGACACTGTGGATCCAGCCGGCGATCCGGACCTGGCGATCCACATCCGTTCTGCGGAGTTCGCCGCAGGTATGGGTTCTGAACTGATTCATCTGCGAAACTTTCTGAACTAAGGTTTTAAACGGTCTATCATCCTATAATGTAGCACCTTTTTTCAAGATGACAAGCCGCCGGGAGCCGGGGCGCGCTCTTTTCCGGGAAAAGCGTCGCCGTAAAGTTGCAAAATCGGGAAACCGGGCTATAGTTCCGCAGCGGCAACAACAGCGGAAAATTCTCATGTTCAAAAAACGATCCATTGTCAGCGCGCTGGAGCTGGGAACCTCCAAAATCACGGTGCTGATCGGCGAGTCCGGAGAGGACGACCGGCTGGACATCATCGGCAAGGGCGTGGCGCCCAGCCGCAACAGCATCGTCAAGGGTGAGATCGTCAATATGGAACAGGCGATCGACCAGACCTGTCAGGCGCTGGAGGAGGCCGATCAGGCCGCCGGCGGCCAGCTCTACGCCAGCCGGGCCGGCGTGGTCACGGTGACCGGAGCCGGAATCGATTCGTTTCAGGGTGTCGGCACCGTCTTCATCCGGAACGAGGAGCAGCGGATCACCGAGGCGGCGATCGAGGAGGCGCATCAGAACGCCCGGCTCACTCAGAGTGCGCCGGACCGGACCATCCTCGGCAGCTCCGAGTCCTATTTCCTGATCGACGGTCAGCGCCGGGTCCGCAACCCGCTGGGCCAGGTGGCACGCAAGCTGGACGCCTGCATTCATGTGGTGCACGGCGTGACCACCCGGCTGGAGAACTTCCGGCGACTGGTCCGCGAAGTCGAATTCGCGGAGCTGCCCGATCTGGTGTTTTCGGCGCAGGCCGCCGGGATCGGCGTGCTTTCGCGCGAGGAGCGCGAAAACGGTGTGCTGCTGGTCGACTTCGGGGCCGGGGCCACCGAGTATTACGTTGAATTCGACAGCGGCACGCTGGCCAGCGGTCAGCTCCAGCTCGGGTTCGACCATGTGTTGAACGATCTGGCCGAGGCCTTCAAACTGCCGCTGGAGCACTGGCGCCGGCTGGTTGAGGACGGGTCCCTCTCCCGCTTGTTGCGGGAGCAGAAATCCCATCTGGAACTGACCACGGCTTCCGGCCGGGTCCGGCGGGTGCCGGTCGGCTCGATCGAAACGGTGATCGATCTGCGGCTGCGCGAGCTTTTCGGAATTGTCCGCGAGGAGCTGCAGCGCCGGTCGGCGCTGAACAACCTGGCTTCGGGCGGGGTGTTGACTGGCGGCGGCGCGTTGTTCGAGCGCAGCAGCACCATCTTCCGCGAAGTGTTGCAGATGTCGAGCCGGGTCGGTGTGCCGATGGAGGTCGGCGGCGCGGTCACCGGATTGGACAATCCGCGCTACAGCGCGGTCTGGGGCGCACTCAAGATCGCCGATGCGCTGGCGCGTGACCGCGGTCCGGGCGACTCCCCCTCGCTGGGGAACCTGTTCGGTCGGGTCGGCGGCTGGTTCGACGGCCTGCTGCAGACCGGGCGCGAACTCAAGGAGTCGATCAAACTATGAATGCCGAGGCTCCTTTTACCGTATTGGGACTCGGCAGTGCCGGGGTCCGGATCGTCGGCGAACTCTCCCGGTTTCAGGCGGCGTCGGCGCTGCGGCTGCTGGCGGTGGATACCGATCAGTCCGAGCTGGCCGCCTCCCCCCTGTCGGAGACGCAGAAGCTGCTGCTGGGTGGAGAGTGGTACAAGGGACTCGGCTGCGGCGGCGACGTCACCACCGGGCAGCGGGCGGTGGGCAACGCCCGGAGCGCGCTGACCGAACTGCTGCGCGGCAGCGGGTTTCTGCTGGTGGTCGGCGGTCTGGGCAAGGGCACGGCCTCGGGTGGAGTCGGGGTGATTCAGAGCATTGCGCGCAAGCTGGAGCTGGCGACCGCCTATCAGTTGACGCTCCCTTTCACCATCGAGGGGCACAGCCGTCGCCGGATCGCCGAGGATACGCTGCGTCAGGAGCTGCTGCCGGTGGCGGAGACGGTCTGGTGCATTCCCAACGATCTGTTGTTTTCGGTGCTGCCGAGCACCACGCCGCTGGCCGACTCCTTCCGGCTCTCCGATCAGGAGAATGCGCGGGCCGCGTTGGCGCTGTCGGCGATTCTGCGCTGTGGTTCGCTGCTGCCGGTGAGTCCTGCCGATTTTGCGGCGCTGCTGAAACGGCGCAAGAGTTTCTGTTCACTGGGTACCGGCACCGGGTCGGGGGCCGAGGATGGGGCGAACCGCTGCACCGCTGCGCTGGAGCGGTTGCTGGAGTCGCCGCTGCTGGGCGGCCGCGAGAAGATCACCGGGGCTGATGCGGTGGTGATCTCGCTGCTGGGCGGGGAGTCGCTGGAGCTCGGCGAGGCGCGGCAGGCGCTGGACGCGGCGGCCCGGCTGGTCCGCCCGGAGACCCGGTTGCTGGTCAGCGCGGGGACCACGCCGGAGTTCGGCGACACGGTGCAGTTGACGATTCTGACCGTCAAGTTCGATCAGGTGGAGGAGTCTGAACAGAAGCTGACGGCGCCGGCGGCCGCTCCGGCCCGGACGCGCGCTCCGCGCAAGCCGCGGACGACGACGGTGGACGATCTGATCGATGAGCTGCCGCTGGAGACCTTCACCAAGGGCGTGATGGAGCGGACGCAGCCGGTGTTTTATCACAATGAGGATCTCGATGTCCCGACCTATCAGCGGCGGCGGGTGCCGATTGATCCGGGCGGGTACGTCGAGAAGCACGTCAAATGAAGCTGGTCCGACTGACGCTGCCCCATCCGCCGACCGGAGCGGTCGAACAGGCGCTGCTGGAGCGGGCCTGCCGGTACGCGATTGAGTGGCTGCATGCCGACCAGCTGGTCTGGGCGGGGATGGCGGCTCCGACCGCGCCGGCGGAGCGGTTGCCGAGTGCGCCCGCGGCCGCCGCCGCGGCGGCGTTTCCGGAACCGGGACCGGCGCTGTTCGCCCCCGATTACGCCTTCGACTGGTGCGAGCTGGCGGCGGACGGAACGGTGCGGAAGCGCGAGCAGATCCCCTTCCGACTGCCCGGAGTGCCGGGGCTGTGCGACTTTCATGTGCACACGCCGCTGGCCTACTGTCAGGAGAATCTGGAGCTGGGGGCGATCTTCGAGCTGGCCCGGATCGCCGGAGCGGAGTTCGCGCTGAGCGAGCACTCCTGCCAGCTCTACTTTTCGCGCGAGGATTGCCGGAAGAGCCTCTCCGGCGGCAGCTGGCGGCGCGGCGACTGCGCGCGACGGCGGCGGATGGACGACTACTTTTTGCTGTGGCGCGACGCCGCCCGGCTCGGGCGATTCCACCGGAGTTTCGAGCTCGACGTGGCCGACGACGGAGCCTGTGTGATCGAACCGGCCGACCGCCGCCGGGCCGAGCTGACGCTGGGCGCGGTGCATCAGCTCGATACGGCGCCGGATCCGCGCCGGGCCCGGACCGAGTTCCTGTTCCGCTGCGAAAGTCTGCTGCGCTCCGGTGTGACCATTCTGGCCCATCCCTTCCGGGTCTTCGTCTGGAGCGGCATGGCGGTGCCGGAGGACTTGTTCGCGCCGCTGGTCGCACTGCTGAAGCGGTACGGCGCGGCGGCGGAGCTCAATTTTCACAAATACGCGCCGTCGCCGGAATTCGCGCTGCTCTGTGCCCGGAGCGGGGTCAAGCTGAGTCTCGGCAGCGACGCGCACAATCTGCACGAAGTGGCGGCGCTGCACCCGCATCTGCACTTTTTACACGAGCTCGGGCTGGAGCCGGAGGCGGTGCTGCTGCGCGCCCCCGGCTACACCGCCGTGCAGAGATAGGCGACGGTCCGGCCGTCCAGATCCTGACAGACGCGGACCGAGCGCAGGTCGTAGTCCCGTCCGCGGTGGCGGATCCGGGCGCCGGGAAGCGGCGGTTCGGGGCTGCGCAGCAGGAAGACGCGGGCATTTTCGCGGATTCCTCCGGACTCCGGGGCGCGACTGGAACTGTCGCGGATCCAAGCGCGGGCGGCGACGGCGCGGAAGCGGGTGGCGCCGTCGGCGTCGGGCGGCAGCGGCAGGAGCAGACGGACCGGTTCGGGGAAGTTGAATTCAAGCACGGGCGGCCTCCTCGATTTCCTGGAGGATGCGCAGTCTCCGGTCCGGATCGATCTTCTTGAGTTTTTCCAGGAAGAACACCGCGGTGCGGGCGATCTCCCGCTGATATTCCGGTCCGCCGTCCAGCTCGCGCAGCTGGAGCAGCGAGCTCACGCTGTTGGCCAGATCGATCACCGAGAACTCCCGGTTGTAGACCACCCGGGGCAGCGGAACGGCGGGATCGAATTTGCGCATCAGTTCCCAGGCGCTGAGCTCGGCCTGTTCGAGCAGATCGGCGCGGCAGCTCAGGAACTGGCGGACCTGATGCTGGTCCCAGGCCTTGGATTCGGCGGTCTGACGCTGCTGGAGTTCCGGTTGCAACGCCAGCCCGACGACCTCGAAGAGCTCCTTCTTGAGCTGCTGATTCTCCGCGCGGATGGCGGAGGTCTCGACGCCGGTGGGCGAGATATAGCGGCTGATGCCGCGCTCTTCAGGCGTCTCGTAGAGCGCGGCGGAGCGCGCCAGCAGCTGGCTGAACTGACGTCCGGCACCGGGGTCCTCGGGGGGCAGACGGGTGGAGCGCGCGAAACTGTCGGAGATCACCAGCAGTCCGAACATCTGTTTGATGACGTTCATCTGAGCCTCGGATTCGTTGTTCAGAATCGCGTCGGAGATCCGCACCACGTCCTCGAAGTAGTGGCGGGAGTCGAGCCCGAAGCCGTCCGGCTCGAACTGCAACAGGGCGGGGACCACGCCGAGCGCGTGGCGGACCCGGCTGACCAGCACCGGAATGCCCGAGACCTGGTCTTTTTCAAAGAGGCAGAACTCCTCGCGGGTCCAGAGTCGGCGGCGCCGGACCTGAACCGAGGGCAGGAAGGGACCGGCGTCGAGGCTGTCCTCCTCCTCGAAGAGGATCCAGCTGAGCCGTCCGTCCTCGCCCCAGGCCCAGTCGGCGACCGCCAGCGGCGAGACGGCCCGGACCGCCGGACGCAGACGTTCGCGCTGTTTGCGCTCCTGGTCGACCTCGCCGTCGAAGAACGGCATCTCCACCGCCAGCGCGGCGGCGCCGAAGACGTTGAGCAGCGTGGAGAACTGCCGCATCACCTCGTTGACCCGCAGCCCGGTGCGAGAGAAGTCCTCGACCAGCTCCGGGTCGGCGTTCTCGCGCTGGGGTTCGACCGCAGTGGCGTACTGGGTGATCAACCGAGCGATCTTGCGCGGGTAGTTGAAGTAGTAGGCCCGCTCCAGCCGCTCGGCGTATTCGAGCTCGAGTTCCGAGACGTGCCGGATCAGCGCCCGGCGGATGTAGTCGGCGCCGCCGGCGTAGGCGGCGCGGCAACGTTCCCAGACGGCGCGGTTGGCCTGATGCCGGGGGTGTCGTCGGCGGAAGATGAATTCGCAGTCGTTGAATGCCATGACTCAAGTTCTCCTGATCTGGGGTTGACGATTTTCCCGTAGGGTTCACGGGTTGGTTTTTTTGTCAACCGCGCTTGCGAAAACGGCTTTGCGGCTTTACATTACGCAGGATCCGCAAAACCGTGAGGACAAGGGAAAGATGAATCAGAAGACTCCGAATCCGGGCGAGCTGCCGCTGATGATTCTCTGCGGCGGCAAAGGGACCCGGCTGCGCGACGTGACCGAGCTTTTGCCCAAACCGATGGTGCCGATCGGCGAACAGCCGATCGTCTGGCACATCATGCGTTATTTTGCGCACTTCGGGGTGCGTCGGTTCATCCTGTGTTTGGGCTACAAGCGCGAGGAGTTCATCGACTATTTCCTGAACTACCGCGCCCGCAACTGCGACTTCACCATTCAGCTGGGGAAGCGCGGCAACATCGTCTACCACCAGCCGACCGGCGAGGAGGATTGGAGCGTGACACTGGCCGACACCGGGCTGGAGACCATGACCGGCGGGCGCGTGCGCCGGGCCGCGCGTTATCTGGCGCCGGGCGACCGGGAGTTCTTTCTGACCTACGGCGACGGGGTGGCCGATCTCGATCTGAACCGGCTGCTCGCACAGCACCGGAGAGCCGGGAAGCTGCTGACCGTTTCGGCGGTGCATCCGGAGGGGCGGTTCGGCGAGCTGGAGCTGGCCGGGGATCTGGTGGCGGGGTTTGCGGAAAAGCCGCCGCAGCTCGACGGCTATATCAACGGCGGATTCATGGTCATGCGCCGGGAGTTCCTCGAGCGTTACCTTGAGCTCGGGGAGGGGGACGACTATCTGGAGAACCGGCCGATGCGCCGGGCGGCGCAGGACGGCGAAATGGCGGTCTACCGGCACGACGGCTTCTGGCAGTGCATGGACACGCCGCGGGAACATCAGTTGTTGAATGAGTTGTGGAAGTCCGGACGGGCTCCCTGGAGGGTGTGATGAAGTTGTTTCAGGAGGTGTACCGGGGGCGGCGGGTGCTGATCACCGGTAATTCGGGATTCAAGGGCTCCAATCTGGCGCTGATGCTGACCGAACTGGGCGCGGAGCTGCGGGGATATTCGCTTTCGGTGCCGACCGAACCGGCGCTGTTCAAGTTGCTGAAGCTGCCCGGTGAGACGGTGTGGGGGAACATTCTGGAGCTTCCGAAGCTGGAACGGACGTTCGCGGATTTTCTGCCGGAGATCGTCTTTCACCTGGCGGCGCAGCCGGTGGTGCGCCGTTCCTACCGGGAGCCGCGCGAAACCTTTGCCGTCAACGTGATGGGGACGGTCAACGTGCTCGAGGCGGCCCGGAAGACCCCCTCGGTCCGGGCGGTGGTGGTGGTCACCAGCGACAAGTGCTACGAGAACACCGGCAGCCGGCGCGGGTACGTCGAGAGCGATCCCATGGGCGGATTCGACCCCTACAGCGCCTCCAAGGGGTGTGCCGAGCTGGTCACCGCCAGCTACCGGCGCTCCTTCGGCCGCAGCGGGAAGCGGATCGCCAGCGTCCGGGCCGGGAACGTGATCGGCGGCGGCGACTGGGCGGAGGACCGGTTGATTCCGGATCTGGTCCGGGCCGCCGCCGCGGGGCTGGTCGAGGAGCTGCGGGCGCCGGAGGCGGTGCGGCCGTGGCAGCATGTGTTTGAGCCGCTGACCGGATATCTGCAGCTCGGCCAACGGTTGCTGGCCGACGAGGAGGCCTTTGCCGACGGCTGGAATTTCGGGCCGCCGGAGGGGGAGGCGTGCACCGTGCAGGAGGTGGCCGGGCAGCTGGCGCGGGAGTGGTCCCGGATCCGGTTCCGGCCGAATCCGCGGCCGGAGGAACCGCACGAGGCGGCGCTGCTGGTGCTGAATTCGGAAAAGGCACGTCGCGAGCTCGGCTGGCGCGAGGTCTGGTCGCCCGCGGAGTGCTTCCGGCGGACGGCGCGGTGGTATCGGGATTTTTACAGCAGCGGTCGGGTGAACAGCCGGGAGGATTTCGCCGACTATGTCCGCGACGCCGCGGCGAAGGAGTTGCCATGGACCCGGTAAAGCGTGCGGAGGAGTTGCGAACCTCGATTCTCAAGCAGGTCGGGGAGTACTATGCGTTGACCCACGGCGCGCCCGCGCCGTTCGTGCCCGGGGAGACCCGGATCAACTACGCCGGACGGGTCTTCGATCAGCAGGAGATGATCAACGCGGTCGATTCCGCGCTGGAGTTCTGGCTGACCTGGGGGCGCTATTCGCGGGAGTTCGAGCAGCGGCTGGCCGACTATCTCGGGGTGCGGAAGGCCTTTCTGGTCAACTCCGGCTCCAGCGCCAATCTGCTGGCCTTCATGGCGCTGACCTCGCCGCTGCTGGGGGAGAGGCGGATCCGGCGCGGCGACGAGGTCATCACCGTCGCCGCCGGGTTCCCGACCACGGTGGCGCCGATGGTGCAGTTCGGGGCGGTGCCGGTATTCATCGACGTCGATGCCGGCGGCAATCTGAATCCGGAGCTGCTGGAGGCGGCACTCTCGCCCCGGACCCGGGCGGTGATGGCGGCGCACAGTCTGGGCAATCCGTTCGATCTGGACCGGGTGGTCGAGTTCTGCCGCCGCCACGAGCTGTTTCTGGTGGAGGACAACTGCGACGCGCTCGGGTCGCTCTACCACGGGCGCCGGACCGGGACTTTCGGACAGCTCGGGACCTCGAGCTTCTATCCGCCGCACCACCTGACCATGGGCGAGGGCGGCGCGGTCTACACCGACGACCCCCTGCTGGCCCGGATTCTCCTGTCGCTGCGCGACTGGGGGCGCGACTGTTACTGCAATCCGGGGGTGGACAACACCTGCGGCTGCCGCTTCTCCGGCCGCTTCGGCACCCTGCCGCCGGGGTACGATCACAAATACGTCTACCGCCACTTCGGCTACAATCTGAAGATCAGCGATCTGCAGGCCGCGATCGGCTGCGCGCAGCTCGACAAGCTGCCCGGCTTCGTGGCCGCCCGGCGGCGCAACTTCGAGCTGCTGCGGCAGGGGCTGGCCGACTGCGCGGATCTTCTGCAGCTGCCGGAACCGACGCCGGGGGCGGAGCCCTCGTGGTTCGGGTTCCTGCTGACCCGGCAACCGGGGGCGCCGTTCAGCCGGAACGACTTCGCCCGTTATCTGGAGGATCACCGGATCCAGACCCGCAACCTGTTCGCCGGGAACCTCACGCGGCACCCCTGCTGCGAGACGCTGCGCGAGGGTGTGGACTACCGGATCTCCGGCGTGCTCGAAGCGACCGACCGGATCATGAACGACAGCCTCTGGATCGGACTCTATCCGGGGATGGATCAGGCGCGGATCGATTATCAGATTTCCGTCATTCGTGAATTCATTCAAGCTCAAAGAGCCCGAGTGACGGGGAAGTGACGGGAAAATGACGGAGCTTCCGATCACGCCGGCGGATCGCGATTTCCTGTGTTCGGAGCTGAAGGCGTGTGCATGTGCGGCGGGGGCGCGGCTGCTGTTGACCGGCGGCACCGGTTTTTTCGGGAAGTGGCTGCTGCCGGCGGCCGAGGTGCTGGGGTGCGAGACCACGGTGCTTTCGCGCCATCCCGAGCGTTTTTTGGAGGAGTACCCCTGCTGGCGGGCGCGGCGCGGATTCCGGTTTGTGGCCGGTGACGTGCGCGACTTCGCTCTGCCGGGGGAGCGTTTCGACTATCTGATTCACGCCGCCACCCCGGCGAGTCTGGCGCTGGAGCGGGAAAATCCGGAGCTGATGGAGTCGATCATCGTCGAGGGTACCCATCGGGTGTTCGACTTCGCCGCCGCCGCCGGGGTGACCCGGGCGCTCAATCTGAGTTCGGGCGCGGTCTACGGGCCGTTGGCGCCGGGATGCAGGCGTTACACCGAGGAGCAGCGCTGCGCGCCGGTGACGGCCTACGGCCGAGGCAAACTCCGGGCCGAGGCGGCGGCGCGCGACTTCGGCGCGGTGACCGCCCGCGGGTTCGCCTTTGTCGGACCGTTCCTGCCGCTGGACACCCACTTTGCGGCCGGGAATTTTCTGCGCGACGCGGCCTCCGGACACGAGATCGTGGTCCGCGGCGACGGCACGCCGCAGCGCAGTTACCTTTACGGCGCGGAGTTGGCGGTCTGGCTGTGGCGGCTGCTGCTGGCCGGGGCTCCCGGGCGCGCCTACAATCTGGGCGCGGAGGAGGCGATTTCGATCGGCGAACTGGCGCGGCGGATCGGCGACCTCGGCGGCGTTCCGGTCCGGGTGCTGGGCGTGGCGCAGTCCCGCCTTCAGGCCGACTGTTATCTGCCGGATCTCGGGCGGCTCCGGCGCGAGCTGGGGCTGACGGTGAAGATTCCGCTGGCGACCGCGCTGAGCCGTTCGCTGGACTGGGCGCGGCAGGTGGTCTCCGGCCGGAACCGTTAGAACTCGGGTTCGCGGTACAGCTGCAGGATGCGGCGGGTGTCCGCCGTGACCGGCGCCTCCGCAAACTGACGATGGCCGGGGGCCCAGAGAATCCTGTCCCCGCCCCGGAGCACGGGCTCCCCCCGGGCGATGCCGAGGTGCTTGAGCTTGACCGGTTTGCTCCGCCCGAACGGAACGGCGGCGTCGCCCGGAGCCCGGAGTCCGAATTCCAGAATCGGCGGCAACGCCTCGGCGTCGAAAAAGGCCTCCTCGCTCGTGATGTCTGCGCGGGGCGGCAGTGCGGCGACCTGCCGGGCGAAGTAACGGAAACCGCCGAAGCTCAGCGGTTCCGGGAGTTGCCAGCGCACGGCGGGTTCCTCCCAGTCGAGCTCTTCGCCGCGCCCCTGCCAGAAGGCGTTCCCCACCGGGAGGCGCGAACGTTCCGGCCCGAGTCCGGCGAGCCACTCCTCAAACCGTTCCGCAAAGCGGGCGTCGGGAATGAACTCATTGCCCAGACGCTCGCCGAGGTAGCGGCGCAGCACCCGCTGGCGCACGGCGGGGTGCAACTTGAGCCAGAAGTCGCGCCGGGTGCGCCGGTGGCCGCGGATTTCGGCGAAGAGCTGGTCGGCCTGCTGCTCCAGACAGTCGGCGTCGAGCGCCAGGGCCCGCAGCGCGCGCTGCAGACCGGCTCCGGCGTGGGGCAGCGCCCGGTAGAGTTCGGGCAGGAGTTGGCCGCGCAGGAAGTTGCGCCGGAAAGAAAGATCGTCGTTGCTGGCATCGTGCCGCCAGTTTGCGATGCCCTCGGCCCGCAGAAAGGACTCCAGATCGCGTTTCCGCCGGTCCAGCAGCGGGCGCAGCAGCGTGAGTCCCCGGATCCGGGTTTTCGGCCGCAGCGCGGTGAGCCCGGAGGCGTTGGCGCCCCGGGTCAGGCGGAGCAGCAGGTTTTCGGCGGCGTCGTCGGCGTGATGGCCCAGCACCACGGCGGCGCCGGGCTCGACCAGCCGGAGCCAGGCTTCGAGCCGCAGTCGCCGGGCGGCGGCCTCCAGATTCTCCCCGGGGCGGCGCCGGGCGGGAACGGCCAGGGGGATGATCCGGCAGGGGAGGTTCCGGCTCCGGCAGAAGTCGGCGACGAAGGCGGCGTCGGCGAGCGACGCTTCGCCGCGCAGTCCGTGCTCAAAGTGAATCGCCTCCACCGGCAGCGGGGTGGCTTGCGCGGTCAGCAGCAGCAGCGCCAGGGAGTCGGCGCCGCCGGAGACCGCCACATAAAGCCGGGAATATGGCGAAAAAAAGCCCGGATCAATTTGAATTCCAGATTTCATGCGGTACTATATGGCAAAAACGGAATAAACGCAAACTCAGGATGGGGCGGCATGGCTTATATTGTGGTGGCGACCGGCAACGCGCATAAGGTGGAGGAGTACCGTCGGCTGCTGGCGGACCAGCAGGTGGAGTTGAAATCGCTGCTGGACTATCCGGGCTTCCCCGGGGTGGAGGAGGACGGAGCCGACTTCCGGGAGAACGCGGCCAAAAAGGCGCTGGCGGCCTGCAAGTACTGCGACGTCCCGGCCTTTGCGGACGATTCGGGGCTGGAGGTCGAGGCGCTGGATGGCGCGCCCGGGGTGCATTCGGCCCGTTACGCCGCCTCCGATCCGGAGCGCATCGCCAAGCTGCTGGAGGCGCTGCGCGACCAGCCGAATCGCCGGGCCCGCTTCGTCTGCGTGATCGCGATCGCGGTCAACGGCGAGGTGATCGAGACCTTTGAAGGGGAGGTCCGGGGGACGATCGTCGAAGCGCCGCGCGGGGCGGGCGGGTTCGGTTACGACCCGATCTTCCAGCCCGACGGCTACGAACAGACGTTCGGCGAGATGCCGGGCGAATTGAAGGATCAGATCAGTCACCGGGCCGACGCCTTCCGGAAGGCGCTGCAGTTTGTCGAGGACGAGATGTCGGTGCTCGACGACGACTTCTGCTGAGCTCCCCACCGGGTCGTTTTTCCGCCTCCGCGACGGTCCCGCCGCGGGGGCGGTTCTGTTTTCCAGCTTTGTGAAAATCTCTTCTGTTGCGTAAAAAATCAATAAAAAAACGGAAAAAATCAATGCTTTTCCGGCCGACTTGACCTATAATATAGGGTCGGATCCAGAGTTTACGGAGAAGGAGAGGCGATGAGAAGATTGTTGTTGCTGGCCGGATTCGCGCTGTTGTTCGCGGTCCGGGTGGAGTCCGGATTTCATCAACTGTCGGAGTTCGGGCCGACCGCCACCGTGGCCGAGGCCGAAGCGGCGCTGGCCAGGGCCGTGGCCTCGATCACCGAAGGCGGAATCCTGCTGATCGACGACGGGGTGGCGCCGGCTTTCGCGCCGGAGAGTCTGCCGCAGGCCCGACTGGGCAGTCCGGCGCTGTTTCTGATGGACATCCGGGGCGGCAAGTTCCAGTTGGTTCCGCCCGCGCTCGGGTTCCGGTTGCCGCAGGCGCCGATCGGCTACTCCGCGTTCTTTCTGGACCGGACGATCGATCAGGGGGCGATGAACGCCACCGGCTTGAACACCATTCTCCGGATCTCCGACCGGGTGATCAAGGGCACCACCTCCTACTATCAGTATGTGGTCAAGGCCGAGAAGACCGCCGATCCCGAGACCATGAAGATCTATGTGCCGACCATCAAGGGGCTGTATGTCGGGCTGGAGCTGATGGTGCAGATGGGGGTCGAAAGCGTCGCCTACAGCGAGAAACACTTCAGTTCCCAGGTTGCCGCCCGGATTGAACAGATCGGTCTGGACGGCGCCGCCGACTACTGGATCGTGGTGCGCAAGAACTCCCCCCGCACCCCCTGGGGCCGGGTACTCGGACTGTTCAACAAAAGCTCCACCAACAGTTTGACCATCAACGAGGTCACCCACGCCGACCAGGAGAACGCCGGCACCGTGGCGATCGAAAAGCACGCCTACGGACAGGGGGACAACTTCGGAATCGGCATGACCTACATCTACATGGGCAACGTCATGTCCACGCGCAGCGACGAGTGCGGCAACGCCTACACCGCCAACATCTGGCAGCATCTGAGCTCCTTCTGCGGCCGGGTTCAGCGCTACGACGCCGCGACCGGCGAACTGGATTACGACGCCGAGGCGCTCAATGCCAGCACCCTGGGTACCTCCCGGCCGCTGATCAACCTGAATCCCCGGAAGTGGCTGACCGCCGGCAAAATCGTGATCGAGGCCGACTACTCCGAATACGGCGAGATCGATCCGGAAGGCTATGTCCGCGGCGTAAACACCAACTGGACTTCCGAGGTGGTCGGGCGCTATCTGGCGGTCGATCAGCCCGACGAGTACGCGGGTAATCCCCCCTCCGGTTACTGGAAGGGCGCGCTCAAGGGGCGCAAGGTCCGCCGCTGGTGGTACATCCGCCGTTATGAAAAGGTCAACGGTGAGGACCGGTTGTGGGTGGAGCGCACCCGCTACACCGTCTCCGACCGCGCCACCCCGACCCTGATCAATGAACGGAACTACCGGCGGGAACTCCCCTACATCATCGCTCCCGGCGCCATGGTGCTCGACGTCAGCCGGGGATTGCCGGAGATCAACCGCCCCTACTACAAGGGCGCGGGCATCAAGCCCGGGAACTCCCGGACTTTGCTTCTGGCCCCCACCCGCGACGGCGCCGCAACCTTCGCCGCGGGCGATCCGGTGGAACAGGCGGTGGGCGCCGATCCCACCCATCCCAACGGGTTCCGGGTCCGCCACCGCGAAGCCATGCCCACCGGTACCGGCAACAGCTGCAGCTTCTACACCACCAACAACGGCGCCTATCCGGTCCGGGCGGCGCTGGGAGTCTACGGCGGACACGACCGGATGCAGTTGGAGCACCATCCGAAGTTCTTCAACGTCATCGACGTCGGGACCAGCTGCGACTATGGAATCCGCTTCCGCAACACGGTCAATCAGGCGGCGGTGTATCTGGAGCAGATGGACCACCGGATCGCCTGGCGGACCCCCGGCGGCCGGGTGGAGCTCTCCGCCGCGGAGGGGGCGCTGAAACTGAACGGCAGCGGGCTGGCCGAAGTGCGGAGTCTCGCGGCCGGTCCGGTCGTCGGGCGCAATCTGCGGGGGATCGACGTCGCGGTTCCGGTCGGAGTCCGGGAGTTCACGGTCCGGTTCCCGCAGCCGGAGCCGGACGCGGTCTATTCGCTGACGGTGCAGCCCAACTGGCTCTGCCGCTGGGCGGTGACCGATAAGAGCGCGGAGGGCTTCACCGTGATCTTCGATGAGGCGGCCACGGAAACTTCCACCATCGACTGGCAGGTGATCCGATGAAACAGATTCACTATCCGGCGCGGGAGCTGCCGCTCCGGGCCGAGTACGAGATGTTAATCTGCGGCGCCGGGCTGGCCGGGGTGGCGGCCGCGGTCTACGCCGCCCGGCGCGGGGTCAAGGTCGGCATGATCGAGTACTTCGGCAAGCCCGGCGGCGTGCCGGTGACCGGAATGCTGGGCGTGGTGACCGGTTTCGTCTGCGGCGAAGAGCGCTTTGCCTACTCCTTCGTGAACGAACTGCGGCGGCGGGCCGAGGCGCTGAACGGCGTCACCGACGACGGTTTCTATCTGATGTTCGATCCGGAGCTGCTGGGGCGGATTCTGCTGGATCTCCTCGCCGAGAACGGGATCGAAATTCACTTCTACACGCAGCTGATCGATGCGCTCCGCGAGGGGGACCGGGTCCGTTATGCGGTCACCGCCTCCAAGGCCGGACTGGCCGCGGTCGGCGCCCGGCTGTTCGTCGACGCCACCGGCGACGGCGATCTGGCGGTGCGGGCCGGTTGCCGCTACGAGCAGGGACGGCCGGAGGATGGGCGGGTGCAGTCCAGTTCGCTCACCTTCAAGATCGGCGGCATCGATCAGGCGCGCGCCCCGAAGACGATCCCGGAAATGACGGCGATCTGGCGGCAGTTTCCGCATCAGGTGCCGACCAACCATGTGGTGATCAAGTATCCCCCGGCCCGGGACGGGCGGCTGGAGGGGGTGGTCAACATGACCCACATCCTCGACTGCGATCCGCTGAATCCGGACGATCAGGCCCGGATCCGGCGCGAGGGCACCCGCCAGGCCTACGAGATTCTGGACTTTTTCCGGCAGCGGGTTCCGGGCTTTGAGCACGCCGGGATCACCGGCATTGCCGAACAGCTCGGCGTGCGCGAGAGCCGCCGGATCCTCGGCGACTACGTTTTGACCGCCGACGATGTGCTGGCCGGCCGGGATTTCCCGGATGAGCTCGTGCGCTGCGGCTGGGGGATCGACGTGCACAATCCGGTGGCCATGCACACCGGTGGCGGTTCCCGGCCGACGAAGTCCTACGGGGTGCCGTATCGCTGCCTGACGCCGCTGGGGGTGCGCAATCTCTACATTGCGGGACGGCCGATTTCGACTACGCATCAGGCGTTTGCCTCCACCCGGATCAACAGTTGCTGCGTCGGGCTGGGGGAGGCGATCGGACTGGCCGCGCCGGAGGCGATCCGGCTGGGCGACACCCGGAAAGTCGACGTCAGTCGATTGCAGCGGGAGCTGGAGCAGCTGGGGACAACGGTTCACCGGCCCGGTGTCGGCGGCGATAAGCCAGCGGAGTGAGGCCGCAGGTTTTCCGGAAGAGCCGGTGGAAGTGTTCGGGCCGGGCGAAGCCGACCCGGCGCGCGACCTCCTGCGCCGACAGTTCGGAGCGTTCGAGCAGGTGACAGGCGGCGCGGAGGCGCTGTCGGTTGAGCAATTCGGGGAAACCGCACCGGAAGTGTTCGCGCAGCAGCCGACTGGTCCGGGAGGCGCTCAGCCCGAGCATCTCGGCGAGGTCGTCCAGAGTGAGGTTCCGGTTGAAGTTGTCGGCCAGATAGCGTTCGATCCGCCGTCGTCGTTCGGGGGCTTCGGCGGGGGCGGCCGGTTCCGGCGCGGGGAGGCGGGAAGAGAGGTAGGCGGCGAGCAGCCGGCCGAGGTCGAGGAGGCGGGTGCGGCCGTCGTGATCGAGTTCGGGCAAGCGGTCATAGAGGGTGGCGGCCTCGCGGCGGAGTTTTTCATCGAGTCGGGAGGTGCCGCAGAGACTGCCGGGGGGCAGGGCTTCGAGTCCGCGGAACGGGCCGAGGAAGAGCACGCCGTAGCAGACGGTTCCGCGGCGGATCGGGACCACGAGTTCCAGCACCTGATAGGGGCACTGTTTGAAGAACGGTTCGCCGGTTTTCTGGAGTTGGCGGACGACGGCATTGCGGTCGAAGTGGATGCAGTGGCTGCGGTGACGCAGGAACTTTTTTTTGAGTTCCGAGCAGAAGCAGTTCCGGTGATAGACGGGGATGCCGGGCAGATAGTCGAGCAGGGGCCGGAGGAAGTCGTGGCAGCAGATCCGGCAATGGCCGAGCGTCTCCACGGTCTGGAGGATGGACGGCAGGCAGTTGGCTGGTACTGTAGGCATGAGGGAATATACCATGGAAGCGGGAAAAATCAACGCGGAGGGGCAATTTTGCGGGGGAGTTGTCGGGGAGGTGTAGTTTTTTTTAAAATTCGACTGGCAAACGCTGTGGGTGACCTGTATATTGGCTGTAGAAAACAAATGGGAGGCGTTTGCCATGAAATTCCGGATGGTTCACAACAACTTCAACGTCCTTGACTTGGACAAGAGCCTGAAATTCTACCGTGACGCCTTTGACCTGCACGAAGTGCGGCGGATCGAGGCGAAGGACGGGAGTTTCATCATCGTCTATCTGGAGGACGGGAACAGTTCACATCAGCTGGAACTGACCTGGCTGCGGGACCGCAAGGAGCCGTACAATCTCGGCGACAACGAATTTCACCTGGCCTTCAAGGTTGACGACTACGAAGCCGCCCACGCCCGTCACGAAAAGATGGGCTGCATCTGCTACGAGAACCCCGACATGGGCATCTACTTCGTGAACGATCCCGATAATTATTGGTCAGAGGTTCTTCCGGCAAAGCGGTAAGCTTGCCGGAATTCTGGAGTTTTTACAAATGCAAACACTGTCCATAAAACTTCCTGAATTGAAGGTTAATGAGCAAGACCCATGGAGTGATGATCAGCTTAATCGCAAAGAGTGTGCCGACAAGCTTACAAGGAT
>CASFRF010000006.1 GCA_949297015.1 uncultured bacterium | reverse complement strand
CGCCAGCCGGAACCAGCCGGCGCGCCAAGTCGCCGGCAGCCGGTCGCAGCGCGCGGCCTGCCGCATGAACCAGTACCGTTCATAACCGGCGAAGAGTTCATCGGCCCCGTCACCGCTGAGACAGACGGTCAACCGCTCCCGGGCGAAGCGGCAGAGCAGCGCGGTCGGCAGCATGGAGGCGTCGGCGAAGGGTTCGCCGTAGTGGCGGACCAGCTCCTCCAGCAGGGCGAAGTCCGCGGGCTGCACCACCAGCTGATGCGGGCGCAGCGCCCCCCCGGTGAGCCGGTTGAGATGGGTCGCCGCCCGTTCCGCCGCCGCCCGTTCGTCGTAGGCCGGGTCCTCGAACCCGATGGTGAAGACCTCGGTCGGTTCGGGCGCCCGCAGCTGCGTCATCAGCCCGGCCACCAGCGTGGAGTCCAGCCCGCCGGAGAGGAAGGCGCCGTTCGGGACCTCGGCCTGTAACCGCCGCCGGACGCTCCGGGTCAGGAGCTCGCGCAGCTCCGCGGCGGCCGCCTGCGGCGTCAGTTCGGCTTTGACCGAGAAGTCCGGCTGCCAGTAACGCCGGAGCGTCTCGCGCCCGGTTTGCGCTTCAAAGAGCAGGGTATGGGCGGGCGGCAGTTTGTACACGCCGCAGAAGGCGGTTTCGGGTCCCGGCACATATTGCAGCGAAAGGTAGTCCCCGAGCGCCGGATAGTTGAGTTCGCGCGGGAAGTCCGGATGTTCCCGCAACGCCGCAAACTCGCTGGCGAAGACCAGTTCCGAACCGTTCCGGAAGTAGAGCAACGGCTTTTTCCCCAGGCGGTCGCGCCCCAGAAGCAGCCGCCGCCGGGCGCGGTCGTAGAGCGCAAAGGCGAACATCCCCGACAGATGTTCGACCAGCCGTTCCCCGAACTCCTCGTAGAGGTGGAGCAACACCTCGGTGTCGCCGTCGGTCGCCAGATGGTGGCCGCGCCCGGCAAGCAAGTTCCGGAGCTCCCGGTAGTTGTAGATTTCGCCGTTGAACACCACGACCAGCGAGCGGTCCTCGTTGAACATCGGTTGCGCCCCACCGGCCAGATCGATCACCGCCAGCCGCCGATGCCCCAGCGCGGCTCCGTCGCCGCACCAGATTCCCGCGCCGTCCGGCCCCCGGTGGCGCTGCGCCGTGTTCATCCGTTCCAGCAGCGCCGCGGGGTCGTGCTCCACCGGCGGATTGACCATGCCCGCGATGCCGCACATGGGGTCAGCGCGCCCCCTGGAGTTGGAGCGCCACGTCGCAGGTCCCGGGTTTCTCGCCGGGCCGGAGGGTCGGCGGGGCGATCTCCAACCGCCGCGCCGATTTCAGGCTCGGTTCGGAGTCGAGCGCCTGTCGGCACAGCCGGGCAAAGCACTCCGCCGTCGGTTCCGGCGCCAGAAACTGCCGCCGCCGAAGCCGCAGGGTGATGTTGCTGAGCTGATTCCGTTCCGTCGGGGAGAAGGGTGGGAAGTCGGCGCTCTCGAAGCGGAGCACCAGCCTGAGCCGGTAGTCGCTCCGCGGCGGCTGCGGCCGCTCGATGGTCGGGGTGGCCAGGCCGATGGTTTCCGGCGCGATGCCCCGGGCCTGAAGCAGCTTTTTCACCCGCTGCACATCGTGTCGCAACTGCGCGGCGGCCGCGTCCAGCGCCGGGTGCGATTTGACCAGGATGATCTCCCACTCCGAGCGCTCCGCCGCCAGCGACTCCGTCGCCCCGGCGGGGCCCCGGGCGTCGTCGCAACCGGCGGACAACAGCGCCGCCAGCAGCACGCCCCACCACCAGAGTGCCCGCTTCATGGCAGCGGCACTCCGACCCGGACCTGCTGCCGCAAGGTCAGAATCGGGTCCTCCGGGTTGCCCTCGGTGATCGGGGGCGGAACTTCCAGCACCCGCAGCCGGTCCGGACGGCAGGGCAAAACGGCCGCCAGCGCTTCGGCCCGCTGCCGGGCGGACTCCAGCGCCTGGCCGGTCAGCTGCTCGCCGAGCTCCGGCGCCAGCACGCGATAACGCATCCGGCAATCCAGCCGCAGCCCCCGGGCGAGCAGATCCAGCTGCAGCGGCACGATCTTTTCGGGGTGGTCAAGTTCGATCTGGAACTGACGACGGCAGCGGATTTCGGAACCGGCGGGCGCGGTCTGCACCTCTTCCCAGCGGATCGCTGTGACCGGATAGCCCGCCTCCTGAAAAGCCTGCTCCAGAACCTTCCGGTCCTCCTCCAGCGCCTGAACGGCATCCTCGACCCGGTAGTCGGCACGCTCCAGACGTCCGGTCAGGATGGCCGAGTCGGCCGGGAGCCGGAGCCGCGCCTCGCCGAACAACTCCAGTTGCGGCGGCGCGGCGAGCACGAAGCGCCCGACTCCCACCCCGGCCAGAAACAGCAGCAGCGCCGGGACTCCCAGCCGGAACCAGCGTGAATGATAAAACCTATTCATTCTCAATTCTTCTCTTTTCTCGATGATTTTTTATGGCCCCTTGCGCCGACCGCAAGGCGCATGCCGTCGGTGAGCCATAAAATACTACGGAGCGCCGGAAATGTCAAGAGCCCGCCGCCTCTTCCGGAAAAAGGGCGGAAAAATCATAAAAAAGGACTTTATGGGCTTGACTTTGGAAAAAAATGGAATATAATGGAAAATAATGGAAAAAGAGTTGTAATCGGGGTGCGATGACGCGGGGATGCTGGCGTTTTGCGGACAGGAGCGTTGCGTGCTCGACGGGAACGGGCGGTTGAAACTGCCGCAGCGTTTCATCGAGGATTTCATGAATCGCGGCGGGGGCGAAGTGGTGCTCTACGGTTTGCCGGAAGGGGCGTTGGCGCTCTATCCGGAAGAGACCTATGTGCAGATGCGCCGTCAGGAGCTGTCGGCGGTGGACCGGATCGGGTCGAGTTTCGCGGCGCGGCGGTCGCTGCGGCGGTTCGGGGCGTTGAGCATGTCGGACCGGATCACCCGGCAGGGGCGGATCACGCTTCCGGCGGCCTTTCGCGAATTTGCGGAGCTGGAAGCGGGGCGTGAACTCTGCGTGATCGGCGTGGAGATCGGCGTGGAGCTCTGGTCGGTCGCCCGGTATCGGGCGGAGTTTGAAACGATCCGGGAGCATCTGGCGGAAAAAGAGGTGCGGGAAATGGCGGCGGATCTGCGATCCGGCCGGAACGACGGAGAGGAGTCATGAGGAAGCGGAGCAAAGCCTTGCGACTGAGCGCGATTGTGGTGATTGCGGTGCTGACGGTTTTCCTGGTCGGATCCGGGCGGAAGCCGGAGTCCCGGCCGGTGACGGAGGGGCCGGCGGTGCAGGAGACCCGCAAGCTGTTGGGCGCAGTTCCCGCGGCCGAGCAGGCGGCCTGGCAGGCCCGGGCTGGGGTTTTGTCCGAATTGATCCTGAAAGCGGCGTCGGAAGGTCGTTGAAGAGCCAATTTTTCCCGGGAAGTTTTCCCGAAATCCCCTTGCAAAATCTCCGTGCGAAGGTATATTAGACTTGGTACGGCAACGGCAGGCAGTCGCCCGGAGGGGGCCTTCGGACTCCGTCCGGGAGGAAAGTCCGGACTACACAGAGCGGGGAGTCCTTTCGATAAGGAAGGATACCGCGGACAAGAAGCCGCGGGAAGGCCAGTGCAACAGAAAGGATACCGCTCCGGGACTCCGGTTCCGGAGTAAGGGTGAAATGGTGGGGTAAGAGCCCACCGGGCGCTCAGCGAAAGCGGCGTCGCCAGAGGTAAACCCCTCCCGTAGCAAGACCAAATAGGGGACGAAGTCGTTGCTCGCGACGTTATGAGTCCCGGGTTCTGGTCGCTCAGACAGATGATTGCCATCCGCGCCGGCGGCGCGGATACAGGATCCGGCTTATCGCCGTTGTCGTGCCCTTTTTCGATGGTAAGAGACTGCGGTTCCCGCCGGGAAGCGCGGCGGGAGACGGGACGAAATACGCCGGACAACCGGCGGCTGGATTGGAGAAAACGACTGGAACGGCAATGGCGAAGTACGCGATTTTAAGTGATATCCATTCCAATCTCGAGGCCTTCTCAGTGGCTTTGGAGAAGTGCCGCGAATTGGCGGTGGATCAATATATTTCCCTGGGCGATATTGTCGGCTACAACGCGGATCCGGCAGCCTGTCTGAAAATCGCGCGTGAGCTGCCGTGGGCGGCCCGGGTGATGGGCAATCACGACGAGTACACCGCCAGCGACGATCAGGAGATGCTCGGCTTCAATCCGCACGCCCGTTATGCGGTGCTCTGGACCCGTGCTCAGTTGGACGAGGAGGAGCGCCGCTATCTGGTGGACAAGGTGCCGTACCGTACGGCGGTTCCGGGCATCAATGTGACGCTGGTCCACGCCACGCTCGATTCTCCGGAGAACTGGGGCTACATCTTCGACGCGCACCACGCCACCGACAACTTCTCCTACCAGTTCACGCAGCTGTGCTTCTGCGGCCACTCCCATGTGCCGGTGGCCTTCTGCAAGAAGCCGATCACCGGCATGCACGATCGCAGTGTCGAGGAGATCGAAAGCTGGGCCTACGTCCCCGGCAGTGACGTGACGGTGCCCGAGGAGAAGACCGTGGAGATCAAGCCGGGATTCAAATACCTCTTCAATGTCGGCAGCATCGGGCAGCCGCGCAACCGCGATCCGCGGTGCAGTTTCGCGGTCTACGACACCGTGGACCGGGCGGTGACCCGTTATGTGCTCCCCTACGACATCGCCACTGCCCGGCGGAAAATTCTGGACGCCGGGCTCCCGGAGCGACTGGGGAACCGGTTGACCACCGGCAGTTGACGACGATGCGGCGGTGGACGGCTCCGACCCGGGTCGAACGGTTGCTGGTGGTGAAACCCAGCAGCCTTGGCGACATCTTCCATGTCTTTCCGGCACTGGCGCTGCTGCGCCGGGTGTACCCGGAAGCCGAGCTCGATTTTCTGATCCATCCGGCCTTCCGGGAGGTGCTCGACTATTCGCCGTTCCCGGTGACCAACCGGATTCTGTTCAACCGGGCCGAACTGGGGCGCGCCCGGAGTTTCACTCCGGAGTTTTTCCGACTGCTCCGCTCTTTGCGCCGCCGCCGCTATGATCTGGTGATCGATTTTCAGGGCCTGTTCCGCAGCGCCCTGTTTGCGGCGCTGGCGGCGGGACCGCGCCCGGTCGGGTTCGCCCGGCCGCGGGAGCGTCTGGCCCGGCTGTTTTATCACGCGGGGCTGCGCGTTCCCGTCGATGGCCATGCGGTGGAGCGCAACGTGGCGTTGGTGAATCGTCTGACCGGGAGTGATTTCGCGGTTCCGGAGCCGCGGCTGCCGGAGTCGCCGGCAGCCGCGGAGAAGGTGGCCGCCAAACTGCGGTCGGCGGGCGTAATGGACGGCGAGCGGCTGATCGGCGTGATGCCGGGAGCCCGCTGGCGCTCCAAGCAGTTTCCGGTGGAGCTGTTCCGCCGGGTGTTGACGCCGGTGGTGGCCGCGCCCGGAGTCCGGGCGGTGCTGATCGGGGGGCCCGCGGAGTCAGAACTGGGGCGGGCGCTGGAGGATCTGCCCGGCGCGGTCAATCTGATCGGCCGGACTTCGCTGGGCGAGATGGTGGAGCTGTTGCGGCGCTGCCGCACGGTGCTCAGCAACGACAGCGGCCCGGTGCACGCGGCGGCGGCGCTGGGGCTGCCGGTGTGCTGTTTTTTCGGGCCGACCGATGCGGCGAAAACCGGCCCCTACGGTTCCCGCCATCATATTTTTACCGCGGAAGCGGAGTGCGCTCCCTGTCTGACCCGGCGTTGCCCGCGGTTTTCTGACCCGGTCTGCCACCGGATCGCGCCGGAGCCGGTGACGGCGACCTTGCTGACACTGGTGCGGGACTGAGCGTCGCCGCAGTCCGCCGCCGGAGAACCGGCGGCGGACTGTGCCGCGGTGCGGGTGCGGTCAGCGGGTTTCGGCCAGCGGGAGCAGGGAGTCCCGGTAGATGGCGGCGACGGTCTCCCGCGAGGCCGGAACCGGCGCCAGCGACAACAGGAAGTCAAGCGATGGCGTGGTGAAGGCCAGTTCGGTCAACCGGGCCACGTCCGATTCGGCAAATCCTTCGTCCTGAAGTTTTTCCGGAACGCCCATCCGGGCCAGCCAGCACTCCACGCCGCGGGCGGCGGCGAGCGCCTCCTCCGGTTCGCCCCGGAGTCCGGGAACCAGCGGCGCGAGGATGGCGCCGAGGACCCGGGAACAGGCCGGATAGATCTGTTTGACCACCGCCGGGAGCAGCATGGACAAGCCCAGACCGTGCGACAGCTCGGGCTTGACGGCGCTCAGCGGATGTTCCAGCGCGTGGGTGAAGTGGAGGACGCCGTTGTCGAAGGCGACTCCGGCGATCAGCGCCGCGTACATCAGGAAGTAACGGGCTTCGAGGTCCTCGGGATTCCGTTCGGCCCGGGGGAGATATTCCGCGACCAGCCGGATCGTCTCCGCGGCCAGCGTCACGGCATAGGGGCCGGCGGCCACGGTGGTGGCGGCTTCAACTACATGATTGACCGCGTCGATGCTGACGAAACGGGTCTGGCGCGGGGAGAGCCCGGTGGTCAACGCTGGGTCGTCGATCGCCCACTCCGGATAGATGCAGTCGCAGGCGATCACCGGTTTGTAGTCCTTTTCGGGGATCGAGACGACGGCGAAGCGGTTGGTTTCGCTGCCGGTGCCGTGCGTAAGGTTGATGGCGAGGATGGGAACCGCGGCGGTGGGAGAGAACCGCCCTTCAAACAAATCGCGGGCCGTGACTCCGGGATTGGCCAGCAGAATCGCCGCCCCTTTTCCGGCGTCGATCGGACTGCCGCCGCCGATGGCGATGACCGCCCCGGCTCCGCGCCCGAGCGCCACGGCCTCCTCCACCTGATCGACGGTGGGATTGGGGGTGACGCGGTCGTAGAGCTCATAGGCGATGTTCTGCGCCTGGAGCGCGCTCTGGAGCACCTCCCAGGCGCCGCAGCTGCGGTAGGAGCGGTGACCGGTGGTGATCAACACCCGGTCGATGCCGCGGTTCCGGAGCTCCCCCGCGAGGTCGTGACACTTCTGAATGGCTCCGACTCCGAAGTAGACGGTGCTCCGGGTCCGGATCTCTCTGATTTGACGGATGTCAATGCCCTCTTCCCACATTTTGTTCCTCCTGAAGTTACCACCGGGGCCGATTCCCCCGAACCGGATCAATGTAGAACGAAAAGCGCGGAAATGCAAACTCCCGCACTTGCAAGTTTGGAAATTTGCCGCTAAGTTATGCAAATTCAGGAGGACGGAATGGAAGAAGCGATCCAAATCGCCCGGGTGATCGTCAACGCGGCCCGGGAACACCATTTTCTGGGGGAGGGGCCGCTGGCCCAGATCCCGGAGCTGGCGGAGGATGAGAAAAAACTTTTCCTGCGGATGTTCGAGACCCTGCGTCGGGAACGGGAGCGGAGCGGCAACCCCAGCCTGACGCCGGAGGAGATCGCCTCGCTGTTCTCCTTTGTGACCGCCCGGGCGGCCGAGGCGGTGACACAGTATGTCAATCGTCAACCTTGGGAGCCGGAAATGCTCGGCATGCTCGACGGGAAGATCCCGTTCTACGTCGATGACGAGCTGGGGGGCTGGCTGCGTGAACTGAACTGGCCGGGAATCGCCGGCGCCGCCTTTCTGGACTCCGATTCCGGGGCGGATCCGCTGCTGGCTCTGTTCGAGGCATTGAAATGGACCTGGCGAATCGCACAGCATCTGGTGATCGAACACTTGGAAGCGCGCGGCGTGGCTCTGGGCTGATTCCGGGCGGGCGGGCAGCCGCCGGACTCGCGGCGTTGTTGCTGTTTGTTCCGGCGGTGTGGTGTTACGCCGAAGGTTTCTGGATCACCGACGGCGGCAACAAGTTCATCATGCTGGTCAATTTTTTGCGCCACGGCGAGTGGGCGATTCACGATCCGGCGGTGGCGCTCGATCCCCTGAGCCGGTTTTTCCCGGATGGGATCTTTCATTTTCAGCGCTGCGGCGGAAAGATCTACTCGGTGTTCACGGAGTTCTTTCCGCTGCTGGCCGCGCCGTTCTACCGCTGGCTGGGCTTCCCCGGATTGCTGATCTGGCCGCTGGCGGGCGGACTCTGGACCCTGTGGGCGGAGTCGCAGCTGCTGCGGAGCTTGAAGTTTCCGCCGGGCGCCTGGTTCCTGCTGCCCCTGTCGGTATTGGCGCTGCCGCTGGGCTTCTACGCCGCGGAATTCTGGGAGATGACGCTGTTCGCCGGGGCCGCGCTGAGCGGCGTCGCGCTGATGCTGCGCCGGAACTTCGTCGCCGCGGGGCTGGTGCTGGCGGCGGGGTTGTGGTTGCGCGAGGAGTTCTATGTGTTGATCCCGATTCTGGCCGTGGTCTGGGGCTGGAGTTTCCGGGAGTGGCGGGGGCCGCTGCGGATGTTGCTGATCTGCGGCGCGGGGGCGGGGCTGCTCTGGCTCTATCAATACGGACACTACGGTCATATTCTCGGTCTGCACGGCAGCCGCTATTATCAGCACAACGCCCCGGCCACGCCGGAACCCTGGTGGTGCCGGCTGGAGAACTATTGGATTTACCTGCTGCGCTTTCAGGCCGGGAGCATGGAGTTCCGCTGGTTCTACGGCGTGCTGTATCTGCCGTTTGCGCTGACCGCGGTGGCTGGAGCGTGGAAGCGGCGGCCGCACCGGCTGGATACGGCGCTGCTGGCGCTGACCGCGGTGAGTTCCGTGGTGCTGCTGGTGCTGCTCTGGCGCAATCCTTTCGGTTCGCTGAACACGGTGCTGCTGACCGGGTTGTGGACCGGGGTGCCGGTGGCGGCCGGATTCTGGCTGAACTGGCGGCGGCTGCTGACCTGCCGCCGTGGCGTCTGGCGGTTTCTGACGGCGGCGGTGCTGCTCTACACGCTGGTGCTGCCGCCGGTGCTGACCCGCAGTGATCTCGGGGTGATCTGGGGGCCGCGGCATTTTCTGTGGCTGTTGCCGCTGCTGTTGCTCGGGAGCTTTTACGCGCTGCGGCGGCGTCGGTTCTGGTTCGGGGTGCTGGCGCTGGCGACCGTGGGCATTCAGGGGTACGGCCTGCTGCTGCTGAAAGAGGTCAAGGCCGAGAGCGCGGGGTTGACCGCGGAGCTGCGCCGGGCCGGAGCGGGGACGGAGCTGATGCTGACCGACGCCTTCTTCCTGCCGGAGATGACGCCGGAACTTTTTTTCGAGCGGCCGATCCGGCTGATCCGCGACGACGCCGCGCTGGATGATGCGCTCGTCATGCTGCGGGAGCGGGGGGTGAGTCGGGTGCTGCTGGTGCTTTCGACCACCCATCGGCGGATCTCCAACCCGGCTCTGGCCCGGGCGTTGCAGCGGTTGCGGCCGGTGGCGCCGGTGCGGACCAGCGAGGCCTCCGGCGCCCCTTTTCTGCGGGTGCGGATGGCGGTCTGCGAGTTGCAGCCGTGAATAAATGCCGGGAAAATACGCCGGAACTCCGGCCGGTGTGGTTCCGGATCGAGGGCAGGGCGGGTTGTGTGGCTGCGGTTGATAAGGAAAATATAGAAAGCATGAAAGAATTTGAATTTTTTTTGAAAATTTTTTTGCTTATTTGAAAAACATACTGTATATTACGGAAACCGGGACTGCGGGTGCGACCACAGGGGACGGCGACTTGGGCACCGGTCCGATGAAAAGCGTGAGGAACAGAAGCATAACAAAAAGAAAGGGTGCGATCATGGGAAATGTGGCGACGTATAAATTGCGGTTCAGCAATCTGGTCCGGGCCTATCTGGCGGCGAGCAAAACGCGGCAGGGATCCTTGGCGCTGGCCATGGGAGTGACCGATTCGGCGGTTTCACAGATTATCAGCGGCAAGATCATCCCCAGCATCGAGCAGATCGCGGTGATGGTGCGGATGTTGAAGCTCACGCGAGAGCAGGAGATGGAGCTCAAGGTGTTGATCGCCCGGATCCGGTTTGGGGGGGAGATTTTGCGGACCAAACTCAATGAGTTTCTCATCGGGAAACGGTTGGCCAAAAAGTTGTCCTATTCGCAGGTGGCTCGGGCTACCAAGATTCCAGTGGCCCGCGTCCGGCTGTTTGAGAACAGTTTGGAACTGGAGCCGACCCTGGAGGAGGCGAAAAAACTGGGTGATCTGCTCGGCTTTACCGTGGAGGATGTGATCAAGAACTCCTTCGACGGGACGATCGAGTCGGAACAGGAGGCCTGCGAAAGTGCCGCCTCCTACGGTGGCAACAAACTCGAAACCATGCCGGAACTCAATCTGGAGCTGCTGAATGAATACCGGTACAAGCAGTCGATCTGCGCATTTGCGCAGCGGCACCAGCTCAAGCGGGTGTTGCGCCCGGAGTGGTTGCCGAAAGGCGTCTGCCTGGTTCGGACTTCCGGTCGGGAGCTGGGGATGGCCTGGAGAGGCGAAGTGCGGCTCTACTTGTTCAACGAGTTCGGCCCCGGTGCGCAGAAGATCGTGCTGGGCAAGGATGAGGCGGGTTGTTTCCGGCTCTGCGAGCACCGAGACGGCGGTTACTGCACGCTGCAGTTCGGAGAGGAGAAAGTCCAGCCGGTCAAACTCGGCTCCTCGATCCCGGTGTTGGCGGTGATGCTTGAGCCCGCAGCGGAGGCCCGGGCTTAGTGTTGCCGAAGGGATGCGGTTGTACGGCGCTGGGCTGCCTGGGGCTGGGGATCATCATCGGCGCGGTGCTGATCTGGCTGGGGTATGAACACCTGGCCGCCCGGGATCTGACCCCCGAGCGGGTGGCGGAAGAGGCCGAATGGCTGGCTCAGGACGCAGAAGATCTGACGGATCGGGGCCGGGCCCTGCTGCCCGGCTCCGATCCGGCGGTTCCGGAGAATACGGATCAAAAGTGAGTGCTTGAACCGATGATCGAATGGATCAAAGTGCTGGCGCTGGCGGTGGTGCAGGGAGTGGCGGAGTTTCTGCCGATCAGCTCGTCCGGCCATCTGGCGGTGCTGGGAAAATTGTTCGGATTCGACCCGGAAGCGGGGTTGGCGCTGGGGATTGTGCTCCACGCCGGGACGCTCTGTTCGATTCTGGTGTTTTATTTCATGGATCTGCTGCAGTTTCTGAAGCCGCGGCGTTTCCATCTGCTGTTGATGGTGATCCTCGGCTCGGTTCCGGCCGGGGTGGCGGGGCTGCTGTTCAAGTCGAAGGTGGAGCAGATCTTCGGCGATATGGCGCTGGTGGGCGTGGGCTTTCTGGTGACCGCGGCTCTGCTGTGGTGGACCGCCCCCCGGCGGCCCGAAGCGGAAATTGCGGCGAACCCGGAGCTCGCCGGAACCCCGTTGGAGCAAATCAGCTGGCGTCAGGCGCTGCTGATCGGCGTGGCGCAGGCGCTGGCGATCTGGCCGGGGTTGTCCCGGTCGGGGAGCACGATTTCCGCCGGGTTGTGTGGTCGGCTGGAGCGGGAGGCGGCGATGCGCTTCTCCTTTTTGCTGGCGATTCCGGCGATCGGCGGCGCCGCCGTGCTGGAACTGGCGGATCTGGTGCGGGAATCGGCGGCGGGCGGTGGCGGACTGGAGACGCCGTACGGGCTGCTGGTCGTCGGTTTTCTGACTTCGGCCGTGGTCGGCTACTTCGCGCTGGCTTGGCTGCTCAAGCTGTTGCAGAAAGGGCGATTGTCCATCTTTTCCTGGTATTTGTGCGTACTCGGCGTGCTGGTAATCGGCTGGCGGCTGTGGGAAGTGGTTCGATAAGTCCGGAAGTGTAAAGGGGCTGAAATCATGGTTTCGGAATTGACGGTGACGCCGCCGGGCGGCGCGGGGGAATGCCATTCATTGAACGAGGCGCTGCAGCGGTTGCGGCGATTGCGGAACCGGGGGGAGGCGGCCCGGGACTTTACCATCTATCTGGCCGGCGGCGTGCATCCGGTGACCGCGCCGATCGTGCTCACCGAGGCCGACAGCTGGCCGCTGACCATCCGGAATGTGCCCGGCGAAACGCCGGTGCTGGATGGTGGTGTCCGGCTTGCCGACTGGCGGATCCGGAGTTGGAACGGGCGCACGGTCTGGATCGCCCGGGTCCCGGCTTCGGCTCTGGCCTTCGGGCCGGTGCGGCAGCTGTTCGTCAACGGCGAACGCCGGGTTCGGTCGCGCTTCCCCAAGGGGCGGGAGGTGTTCGCGCCGGCGGGGACCTCGCGGCCGCTGACCGGACGGTTGTTCACCTCCTGCGACCGGTTCCGGCCCGCCCCCTCCGACTGGTCGAACCAGTGGAGCGATCCGCAGGGGATCGAGGCGGTGCTGCTGCAGAAGTGGACCGATTGCCGGTTGCCGGTCGAGAGCTTCGACCCGGTGGAGCAGGAGGTGGTGTTCGGGCGCAACACCCGGTTCGAGATCGATCCGGAGACCACCCGCTACTTCTGGGAAAATATCCGCGAGCAGCTGACCGAGCCGGGCGAGTACTACTTTGACCGGAACGCCGGTGAAGTGTGGTATCTGCCGCGCCCCGGCGAGACGCCGGAGACGATCGAAGCGGTGGTCCCGGCGCTGGGACCGTTCCTGATCTTCTCCGGGCGACCGGAGAATCCCGTGCGTTTCCTGCGGGTGGAGGGGCTCACCTTCCGGCACGGCGGCGCCGCCCGGGCCGAGGTCAGCACCTGTTACGACTTCCACACCCCGGGGCTGGAAAGTTTCCTCAACGGTTTTATCTCCCACGCTTGGGTCGCCCGGAGCAAGGCCGAGCGCAAATTCGGCGGCTCGCCGCAGGCGGCGGCGCAGCTGCCGGGGCTGGTCTCGTGCTTCCATGCCGCGGATCTGGCCATCCACGGATGCCGGTTTGAAAACGCAGGGTGGTCGGGCGTGCTGCTCGGCGTCGGTTGCGATCTGATCCGGGTGGAGCGTTGCGCGTTCCGGCATCTCGGCGGCGGCGGGGTGGTGATCTGCGGCGGTTCGGCGCAGACGCTGCGCGAGCAGCCGGAGCTGGCGACCCGGAGGGCGCTGATCACCGACAACCACATCGGCGAGTGCGGCGAAGTGAATCTCTGCAGTGTCGGCATCCTGATCGGTCACGCCGCGGAGTGCGTGGTCGAGCACAACCACATTCATGACCTCTACTACAGCGCGATCTCCTGCGGCTGGAGCTGGGGCTACGCCCCCAACGCCGCGCACGATCACCGGATCGGCTTCAACCATCTGCACGACCTCGGCAAGGGGATGCTCTGCGATATGGGCGGCGTCTATCTGCTGGGGGTGCAGCCGGGGACCCGGGTCTACAACAATCTGATTCACGACGTCAATTGCCGCTTCTACGGCGGCTGGGGAATCTACACCGACGAGGGTTCCTCGCATGTGGTGGTGGAGGAGAACATCTGCTACCACTGTTCGCGGGACGGGTTCCATCAGCACTACGGCCGGGAGAATGTGCTGCGCTACAACATTTCGGCCTTCAACGGCGATTCTGGGCTGCGGATCAGCGCCGGGTTGACCGACCGGGGCGGCGCTTGGAATCTGCCGGGCGAGCACTATCGGAAGAACATCAACTTCTTCGGCAACGTGGTGGTACAGTCGGGCAAAACCTTCTTCCTGACCCAGGCGCGGGAGACGCTGAGCTTCGACGAGTTCTATTCGGAGGCGAACTGGTTCTTCGATCCGGCGCCGAATCCGGAGCTGCCGTTCGCCCGGAACATCCCGATCTGGTTCGAGGAACGCCACCCGGCCTGGCAGGCGAACTTTGCCGAATGGCAGGCCGAGGGGCACGACCGGTGTTCGCGCTGGGGCGATCCGGGGTTTGTCGATCTGGCCGGGTGCGATTTCCATCTGAGCGCCGATTCGCCGCTGCGGGGTGTGTTCCCGGATCCGGCCCGGACGCTGGATCAGGCCGGAATCCGGCCCGAATAGCCGGAAGCCCCCCGAAAACGCCGGAAAATTTCCCGCCGCGGCTTGACTTTCCGGAGAATCCCGGATATTGGTATTACATAAGTAGTGAAAAGGGATTCCGCAGAGACAACCGTAAACGCAGCAAGGGGTGCATAATGGATGGCGTGTTCGGGGCGCTGCTTCGTCTGAGTCGAGCCCGGAGTCGATCGATTTCGGCGGAGAATGTCTACGGGGAGCCGGGGCGCGGCGGCATGGCCGTTCCCGGGGACGAGCCGCAGCCGGAGGTGGTGCGGCTCGGGCAGGTCTGGGATCCGACGTTAGACTCCTACCGGAAGCTGGGCCCGGGCTGGAAGGCCCGCCCCTGCATCATTCTGCCCCCCCGGTCGGTGACCACGCTGGCGGAGATTGACGGTCCGGGGTGCATAACGCACTTCTGGATCACCACCCCGGAGCCGTTTTTGCGCAAACTGATTCTGCGTATGTACTGGGATGGCGAAGAGGCGCCGAGCGTGGAGGTGCCGCTGGGCGACTTCTTCTGCAACGCGCTGGGCGACCGGCAGGGCAAATTCTGGACCCAGATCAACGCCATTCCGATCAACGTCAACCACTACAACGGGATGAACTGCTTTTTCCCGATGCCGTTCCGGAAGCACGCGCGGATCACCGTGGAAAATCTGGATCCGGAAACGCCGGATCGTTATTTTTTCTACACCTTCAACTATGAACTGCGGGATGAGCTGCCGCCGGACACGGCCTGCTTTCACGCCTCGTTCCGGCGGGTGCTGGAGTTGCCGGTCGCTCAGGACTTCGCCATTGCCGACGGGATCACGGGGCAGGGGAATTTCGCCGGCTGTTATCTGGTCTGCCGGGAGTCAGGCGAGGGTGGCTGGTGCGAGGGTGAGGTGAAGATGTATCTCGACGGAGACGGGGCCTACCCCACCATCTGCGGCACCGGGACCGAGGACTATTTCGGCGGCGCCTGGTGTTTCGCCGGGGGCGAATACACCTACAGCGCCCCCTGTCTGGGCTACCCCTTCGGCGACCGTTCGGGCGCCGGGGCGCGGCACGCCATGTACCGCTTTCACCTGTTCGACCCCATTCATTTTCAACAGCGTTTCCGGATGACCATTCAGAATTTGTCCGGACGCTACCCCGGGCGGACCGAGCCGCTGCCCGGGGAGTATTCCGCCGTCGCCTACTGGTATCAGCGGGAGCCCCACGCGGCGACTCCCCACGGCGACTGGAATTCACTGCCGATTTTTTAACCATCACCCAACCCCGAAAGGAACAGAACAATGAGATGGTGTGTGAGTCGTGTCATGGCCGGGGCGTTGCTGCTGCTGGCGGGGACCGCCGGTGCGGAGAACATCCGGAGTTTCGGAGAGGTCCGGAGCGCCGGGGAACAGGTCAAATCCGGCGCGGTCCGGCGTTTTACCTGTGAGACGCCCGAGGCCGCCCGGACGTTGATGCACAAGGCGATGCGGGATCTCGCCCAGACCGCCACCGAGTCCGCCGCCTGGCAGACGCTGGAGGTGGGGGGGCGGAAAGTTCCGGTGCTGGTCCGCAGTGGGCTCGGGGCCTTTCTGCCGCTGGTGCAGGGCTCCTCGGTGATGATCTACACGGCGACCACCCCGGAGGCGCTGGCCGCGGTGACGGTGCCGGCGGAGGCGGAACTCTACAATCCCGATTATCAGTATCCGGCCTATCTCGACAAATATTCGCGCTGGGGCATCGGCTGCTGGTATCCGAGCAACTGGGGCGACGGCAACACCAAGGGCAAACCCAACACCGTCAACGATCACTTCCGTTTCGCCAGGGAGATGGATCTGGTGCTCCAGCCCAACGCGGGCGGCCATCTGCTGCGGAATCTATTGCCCAAACTGCGCGAGTACGGGCGGCCGTTCCACTTCGCCGAGTGGCAGGAGTGGAGCCCCACAGTGGCGCTGCTGGCGCCGGAGGAGCTGGTTACGGTCAACTCCAATTTCAGCACCATGCCGCACTATTACGGCCAGATCAGCGACGGCGGACACCGGCTGATGGCCTGGAACAACTGGCGGGTGCAGCAGCGGGTCAAGCAGTTTGTCGATGAGCCGCTGCTGATCGACTGGCCCGATCCCAACGGCGAAGTCGGGCCGATGAACGAGGACTACATCTGGGATTTCACCGAGAACAACCGGAAGAACTTCGTCCGCTTCCTGCAGACCGCGCGCGGCTACACGCTGCCGGAGCTGGGGAAGGCCTGGTATGGCGATCCGAAGCACTTCTCCAGCTGGGACGAGGTGCCGATCCCGATGTCCTATGAATTCTACGGCTGGGCTCCGGACAGCATCATGGCCGAGCGCTCCTGGCGGCTGCACCCGGTCCCCGTCGGCAAGGAGCTGGAGGAGGGGCTGAAGGCCGGATTCCAGGGCGAGAAGTTCGACGACAGCAAGTGGGTGGAGCTGCCCGCGCCGGGGAACGAGCTCTTCTCCATCTTCTGGCGCGCCGACCGGCTGGCCTGGTACCGGGGCACCATCGAGGTTCCGGCCGAGTGGCTGGAAAAGAAGCGCGCGGCCGGTCCGATCTATCTGACCGCCGCCACCCTGACCGAGGGCCGCGGCACCGCCAAGCCGGATCGGCTCTGGCTCAACGGGCAGGAGCTCGGGGCCTGGTCCTTCTGCGGCGGCTACATGCTGCGCAATCAGTTCGACGTCACCAAGTTGTTGAAGCCGGGCCGGAACGTGATCGCCTATCTGCCCGCGCACAGCTCGTTCCGCGGCGCCTTCTTCCTGAGCGACCGGAAGCTGGAGGACTACCCCTTCGCCGATTCCGGGCTCAACGCCCGGTATGTGGATTGGAACGAGTACATCTCCTGGGCGATCGCCGATATGCTCGAGCACACCTATCAGGCGATCCGGGCGATCGACCCCAACCGGTTCATCAAGATGCACGCCTTCCAGCGCAAGGATTACGGCACGGTGCTGGCCGCCAAATACGGCGCGGCGCAGCACAACACTGGCGATGAAGCGTTCTTCCGGCCCTGGGACCGGCGGTTTGGCTATGTGCGCGGAGTTCCGGCCTCCTGCGAACCCTCCGGCAGCGTGGATACGCCGGATCACTTCAAGACCTGGCTGGGGTGGCACACCTTCACCGGCGGACTCAATGCGCTGGACTACTTCCACAACATCCAGTCGATGATGTACTCTCCGGCCGCGCCGCTGTGGAAGAAGTACCTGCCGTACTGGAAGCTGGCGCCGCGGCGCCAGCTCAAGCAGCCGCAGCTGGCCTTCTTCTTCTCGAGCTTCAACAACAAGATGCTGCCGCGGCCGGTGCCGTACTGCTTCGATCCCGGGCGCGGCGACATTCAGGCGCTGGGCTACAGCTACGTCTATGTGGATGAAGCGACGGTGCGCGACGGGTTGATCGACCGGTTCCCGGTGATCTGGGATACCGGCAGCTGGGTGCTCGACGAGAAGACCGTTGAAGGTCTGCAGAAGTATGTGGAAAACGGCGGCACGCTGGTGCTGCTTCAGGAGACCGGTCGCCATACGCCGACCCAGGCCGACGCCTGGCCGATCAGCAAGCTCACCGGCTTCCGGGTCAAGGAGCTGCGGCCGATGAACGGGACGCTGTCGATCATGAACGATCAGCCGCTGTTCAAGAAGCTGGCCGGACAGAACTTCTACAACGAGGGGCGTTCGGTGGACTACTCCGACTACAACTATGCCGACAAGTGCGCGGTGCTGGAGCCGGTCGCGCCCGGGACCTCGGCGGTCGCCCGCTACTCCGACGGCGAAATCGCCATCGGTCTGCGACAGCTGGGCAAGGGCCGGGTGATCGTGCTCGGTTCGCCCTTCTGGCGCGACTCTTATGATGCCCGCGGACTCTGGTGGCCGGGACCGAAGCAGAACGCCTTTTTGAGCGATTTGCTGCCGCAGCTGGGGTTGGCTCCGGTGGCGGAGTCGAGTGTGGACGGCGTCTGGCGCGAGCACTATCTTTCGACCAACGGCGCGGAGGAGTTTCTGGCGCTGTTCAATCCGGCGGGTGAGGAAGTCACCGCCACCATCACCTGGAAGCCGGTGAATCCGCCGGGGGCGCTGTACGACCCCAAGGACGCTTCGCGCTACGAGGCGGAAGTCCGCGACGGCACGGTGGTGCTCAAAGATCTGACGTTGCACCCCTACGAGACGTTGATCGTGGCCACGCAGCCCCGGCAGGCGCCGGAGGCGGTGGTGGACAGCTGGTACCGGCAGTTCGCCGGCCTGTGGCGGCCGGTGGCGGGCGGCAAGGTGCTGGACTATCCGGAGCTTCCGATCTACGAGCTGCGGCTGGCCGATCAGCTGCTGGGCAAGGAGGTGACGCCCGAGGAGTTCAAGGCGCTGCCGAAGCTGCCGGAGAATCTGGTGCTGGGCGCCTGTCAGAGCCCGACCGCCAATCTGGATCGTCCCGATCCGAACCGGCGTTGCGTGCTGGTCGGCAAGTTTGAGCTGCCGAAATCGTGGAATCCGGAAACCGACGACATCAAGGTCAGTCTGCGGGGCTTCACCCATGCCGTGGGCAACGTGGTCGGACCGGTGGACGCCTGGCTGAACGGCGAGAAGATCCTGACCCAGGGTGACATCTCCGCGCAGGGGTATAATGCGCTTCAGCACGGCAAGGATCTGCCGGTGAGTCCGCTGCTCAAACGCGACGGCGAGAACGTGCTGGTGCTGGCGATGGGGCCGAACGGTTTCGAGGGCGAAGTCACGGTGCTGCGGCGGCCGAAACCCGAAGCGAGTCTGGAAGTGACCGGCGAGTGGCAGGTGCAGCAGGATCCGGACAGCGGCCTGAGCCGTCAGCAGCTGCCGGGTGAGCTCAATGCGATGTACGCCTTCCGCGATGTCGAAATCCCCGCCGAGTGGCGCGGAGACCGGGTGTTCGTCAAGCTGGATCTGACCGGCGAACTGGATTCGTTCGCGATCAACGGCAAGGTGATTTTCCACCCGGTCAACTGGTTCCCGGCGGTCTACGACATGGATGTGACGCCGTGGGTGAAGTTCGGAGAGCCCAACCGGTTCTATCTGATCACCCGCGGAGCGACCCGGCTCTGGGCTCCGGAAAAGGTCAATCTGCGGAAGTTTGAGATCCAGCGGATCAAAGCTGATGCAGTTAAGTCCGTGCGGAAGTAGTTCGCCCGGCATGGCCGCCGGCGTCTCCGGTTCCGGAGGCGCCCGGCGGTGAAAAAAGCGGAGCGCGTGAAAACGCGCTCCGCTTTTTCGTTGCGTCTGCTTCGCTACACCCGGGAGGACCCGGGGTCGGCAAGGCGGGCGAACCCGTCCCTGACCACGGCGTGGGCCGGTTTGGGGGTGCCGTGTTCGTCCAGGAGACCCTTGCGATTGAAGCCGCGCTGGAAGCGGCCGCGTTTGAGCGGCGTCCGGAAGTCGTTCAACACAAAGATCGACAACCCCTGCAGCCAGCCGCGGGCCACGGTCTCGGCGAAGAACTGCTGAAGTTTCCGGTGATAGTCGGCCTGACGCTCCTCGCCGAAGTCGAACCCGCGCTCACCGAGCACCGCGTCGATTCCCGCTTCGGCCATCACCACCGGTTTGCCCCAGTCGGAGGCGAGCTCGACCTTGGCGTACTGGTCGGGAAATTCGTCGGGGCGTCCGGGTTCGGCGCCGTCGTTGATCCCGGAGTAGCTGTTGATGCCGATCACATCGAGTTTCTCCACGATCTCCGGCGGACAGATTTCGGCGATCTTGTCCTCCTTGCCGGGCCCCTCCATGCCGCCGGTGTAGGCCGCCAGCCGCGAGGGATCGAGTTCGTGCACCAGCTCCGCCGCCTCGACAAAGTAGGCCAGATTCGACTGCACTTCGCTCCGGGCGCGGAACAGACATTCGTTGCCCACGCTCCAGATGATCACCGAGGGCCGGTTGCGGAAAAAGCGGATGGTCTCCGCCAGCGCCTGCAGCGCGATCCGGCTGCGGCCGGGACGCTGCATGTCCGGCAGCCAGTAGGCCGGAACCTCCACCCAGAGCAGAATGCCCGCCCGGTCGCAGGCCCGGATGAACTCCCTGCTGTTCGGCCGGTGTCCGGCCCGGGCGAAGTTGCAGTTCAGCTCCCGGAGCTGGTTGATCGTGCGCTCCGCCGCCTGCTCGCCCAGCGAAAAGAGACCGCGATCGGGATCTTCGGCCCAGGCGGCGACTCCGCGCAGGATGAGCGGTTCCCCGTTCAGCAGAATTTCGCGACCGGCGGTGCGGATTTCACGCAGCCCGACCTCGTCGCACCAGTGGTCGCGGCCCAGCCGGGCCTCCAGCCGATACCGGAAGGGATCCGCGCAGGACCAGAGCCGGACCGCCGACCGCGGCAAGACCACCTGCCGCTCGCTCCAGCTCCCGGCGCGGCCGCTGACCGTCCCCTGCCAGAGGATGGCGCTGCCGTCGGGTTCCCGCAGCGTCAGGTGCACGTTGAAGCGCTCCCGCACCGGCGCTTCGATCAGGACCCGGAAGGTCAGTTTGAGTTGCTGCTCCTCCAGCTCGGTCCACACCGCGCAGTCGCGCAGAAACACCGTCGGCCGGTAGTAGAGCCGGACCGGACGGATGATGCCGCCCTCGTGCTGCCAGTCGTGCAGATCGCTGGGGACGCTGTAGTCGGTCCGGCGGTTGTCCACAATGACCAGCAGCCGGTTCTCCGCCTGCAGCACGGAGCCGATTTCAAACGTGAAGGGGACGTAGCCTCCGTCCTGCTCGCCCAGATAGATCCCGTTCAGAAAGACCCGGGCCCGCTCGGAGACGCCCTCGAACTGCAGAAAGACCTTCTCGCCGGCTTCCGGCAGCCGGGCCGGGAAGTGGTTCAAATAGACGACCATCCCCTCGTAGTATTCGAGTTCGGAGTGGATCCGGTTGAAGGCGCCCGGCACCCGGGTGGGCCAGAAGGCGTCGTCATCATAGGAGGGGAACCAGTAGTTCTCCTTCCGGAAGGATTTCCACCACTTCTGGGCCAGACACCGGCCCATCGGGTCGGGGACCAGTCCCCAGCCCTCCTTGAGTTCCACGTTGTCCAGGTCGCCGAAATTGATTCGATACATGTCACAACCTCAACCGGTTACGTTCAGATCGCGGTCCAGCCCGCTGCGATAGGTGGCGCTGGTGGTCCCGGCCGTCACCGAGTGACGGTCGATCCGGGTCAGCACCTCGTGCAGCTCCGCATACAACGATTCGTTTTCGGCGCGCACGAAGATCGGGATTCCGGGGCAGGGCGCCGGATAATCCTGATAATTGCCGCCGGGCAGCACTTCGCCGGTCCAGGCGTCGCGCCATTTTCCCGGCGGCAGCACCACCTTGCGCCGGACCCGGGCGGGTTCCAGCACCGGCGCGACCACCAGATCGTTCCCGAGCATGAACTGATCGGAAATTTCGTAGTATTCGCGCTTCTCCGGGTGGTCGAACCACAAAGGACGCAGCAGCGGCCTCCCGGTGTCGCGGAGCGCTTCGACCAGCAACGGCTGAAGTTTCTTGTGGAGTCGGGCGAATTCCCGCACGGTCCGCGCCGTATCGTCGTTGTAGTTCCAGGGGAAGTAGCTGAATTGGACGATCGGGAAGAAGACCGAAAGCTCGGTCCAGCGGACCATCAGTTCGTCGGTGGGCAGCGCCATTTTGCTGTCCATGGTCAGGACCCGGCCGGGGACCATGTCGGGGATCAGCAAATCGTAGCCCAGCAGCGCCAGATGCAGCCCCAGGGTCAGCACCGCCTTCAACCCGTTGTCGAGCCCCCAGTGCGAGTCCTTGCCGCCCTCGCGCCAGATGATGTTGCGCTTTTGCGACTGCCACGCGGTCCGGGTTTCGCAGCAGCCGGGCGCGATGTCCTCAAAAATCGCCAGCAGCGCGTCGGAGTAACCCGAGGCGCCCGGCGCCTTCTGCCATTTGCACTCCGCGGCCGGGGGCTGATACTTGGCGTCGCCGCCGTCGATTTTAAAGCCGTCGACCCCGAGTTCGTCGTGCAGATAACGGAGGCGACTCTTCAGATGCTTCCGGCCCGGTTTCCCGGTCACGTCGACCAGTCCGGCGGTGCCGCCCCACCAGCGCAGCTGCGCCGCTTCGGCCCGGTCGTTGAGCACCAGTGCGCCGGCGGCCTCCAGCTCCTTGAAGTTCTTCGCTTCCAGATTGACGAAGGGCGTCACCCAGAGAATCACCCGGAAGCCGAGCTGGTGCAGCTCCTCGATCATCGCCTTCGGGTCCGGGAAGCCGGGGCCGAACTCCAGTTCGCCGAAACAGGACTCCCAGCGGTCGTCGATGATCAGCGTGGAGCAGGGGTACTGCTGGCGCCGGATCTCCCGGGCCATGGCCAGCACCCGCTCCTGATCGATGCAGCGCGGATACTGGGTCCAGGTGCAGAACCAGCAGTCTCCGAGCTGGTCGGCGGATACCGTGGCCCGCCGGAAGCGGAGGTGCGCGGCGTAGCTGCGCCAGGCTTCGCTCAGGTTCTTCCCGTGAAAGAAGTTGAGGGTGAACGGGGTGCGGGAGCGCAGGTGCAGCGTCCGGTCGCCCTCGCAATTGAAGCGGACTTCCAGCGGTTCGACGGTGTCGGCCTGCACGATCACCCCCGCGTCCGAGAGCCAGACCGGGCACTGAATGTTGTTGACCGCAAACGCCGGATTGTCGATGGTGCCGCGTTCCAGAGGGTAGGGCTGGTGGTGGTTGAAGCCGTGACCGTAGACATGGCTGTCACCGAACGGAATCGCCACTTCCGCGCCCGCCGGGACCATGACCGGATCACCGGCCGCAAATTCCTGCCGGTCGATTCTGATGTTCATGATAAACCCCCTTTCACAAAAGTTAAATGAGCTCTCCCGGACGCATCCAGTTCCCCGAGCGCGAGGAGGCGTAAATTGCACAGACCAGCCGGACTGTTCCCGCCGCGGTTTCCGCGGTGACCTCCGGGGGCCGCCCTTCGCGGATCGCCGCGACCAGATCGGCCAGCTGTGCCCGGTGGCCTCCGCCGTAGTAGGCTTTGCCGGGCAGCGTCTCCGGGGCGGCGAGCGCCCGCCGGAACCGTTCGGCGATTTCGGCATTGCGCTCGTCGGAGCCGAACTCCATCCGGGTCGGCTGTTCGTCGAGGTACTCCAGATAGCCGGAGGTCCCGGAGATGATCAGCCCGCTCCGCCAGTTTTCGGCGCTGGCGTTGGTGATCGCCGCCGCTCCGAGCACGCCGGACTCGAAACGCAGCGCCAGCGCGGCGTTGTCCTCGGTCTCGATCACCCCCTGATGCGCGGCGTTGACGCAGCGGGCGGTCACTTCCGCCACCTCGCCGAACAGAAACCGCAGCAGATCCAGGTGGTGAATCGCCTGGTTGATCAGCACCCCGCCGCCTTCGCGGGCCCAAGTGCCGCGCCAGGCGTCGGCCTGATAGTAGGCGTTGGTGCGCAGACAGTTCATGAATAAGTTGACATTCAGAAGCTGCCCGAACGCCCCTTCGGCGAGCAGTTCGCGCAACACCCGGTTGGCCGGTTCAAAGCGGTGCTGGAAGATGCCGCCGAAGATCAGATCCGGACGGCGCCGGTGGGCCTCCAGCATGGCCCGGAGCTGCGCCGGATTGGCGCCGAGCGGCTTTTCGCAGATCACGTTTTTTCCGGCCGCCAGCGCGGCGATCACCGGCTCCGCATGGGCGGCGTGCTCGGTGCAGACGGAGACCAGATTGACCTCCGGATCCGCCAGCGCCTGATGGAAATCGGTCAACGCCCGGGTGAAGCCGAAACGGCTCCGGAGCCGCTCCGCCCGCTCCGGCAAAAGGTCCACCGCATAGCGCAGTTCCACTTCCGGCAAGGTCCGCAGCGCTTCGGCGTGCGTGGGCGCGATGACGCCGCACCCGATGACAGCAACAACGATCTTTTTCATAAAATTCCGGTTTAACGTTCCGTAAGTTTGGCGGGACTCGACGCCCACTTCGGGAATATAAACCCGCTTTGGTCGAAAAGCTATCACGGCGAATCCGGTTTTTGTGAAAAAAACGCGGAAAATCGTGGAAAAAAGCGTCGTCCGGTGGTATATTCACCCAGACAGTTGAATGTAGAACCACCGGAGATGAGGTCCATGGCGGAGTTGAAACTGGAGCGGCCGATCGTCTGCTTTGATCTGGAAAGTACCGGAGTGGTCCCGGCCCGGGACCGGATTGTGGAGCTTGCCGTCCTGAAAATCCATCCCGACGGCCACCGCCGCAGCGCCGTCACCCGGCTGAATCCGGGGATTCCGATTCCCCCCTCGGCCACGGCGGTCCACGGCATCACCGACGCCGATGTGGCCGACGCGCCGTCCTTTCCCGACGTGGCCGAGAAGCTCTGGCACTTCCTCGACGGCTGCGATCTGGCCGGCTACAACATTCAGGGGTTTGACGTGCCGATGCTGCAGTGCGAATTCGCCCGGGCCGGACTGGAGTTCAAACTGGAGGGAAGGCGGCTGATCGACGCCTACACCATTTTCTGCAAACTCTATCCGCGGACGCTGTCGGCGGCGTATGAGTTCTTCTGCGGGGCCAAGCTCGAAGGCGCACATGGGGCCGAGGCCGATACCGCCGCCACCTGGGAGGTGCTGCTGGGGCAGCTGGCGAAGCACCCCGAGCTCCCGAACGAGGTGGCGGCGCTGGCCGCATTCTGCGATGCGCGCGACCCGGACGCGGTCGACCGGACCCGGCGCTTCAAATGGCGCGACGGCGAGGTGGTGGTCAATTTCGGGAAGAACGCCGGGCGTCCGCTGCGGGAGATCGCAGTTCAGGATCCGGGTTTCCTGAACTGGATCATCCGGAACGACTTCCCGGACGAGGTCAAGGAGATCTGCCGCAATGCCCTGCGCGGCATTTTCCCGGAGCGGAAAGCCGAGAATGGCGCCGAATCGTGAACTCAAGAATCTGATTTCGCTGCTGGACGACCCCGATGAGCGCGTGGCGGTGGTGGCGATGGGCGAGCTGCTTTACCGGGAATCGGAGCTGGGTGAGGCGCTGGCCGAACTGCAGGAGAGCTCCAATCCGTTGCTGCGGCGGAGGGCGCACCAGCTGCAGGCGGCGATCACGTTGCGGCAACGGCGGCGGGGCTTTCTCGATCTGCTCTATTCGCCGGAGCTGCGGCTGATCGACGGTTTGATCGAAGTCCATCTGCAATGGTTCGACAACGACTCCCGCCCGGCGCTGGTGAAGCTCTGGCAGCGGTTCCGGGACGAGGCGGCGGGGAAGCTGATCCGGTCGTTGGAGGAACTGGCCTACTTCCTGCGTAAATACGGGTTGCAGGCGGTACCCGAAAGTACCCTGGCGCCGGAAAATTACTGTCTGGGGTCGGTGCTGGATCAGAAGCTCGGGGCCACCTCGGTGGTGGCGGCGATCGGGCTGGAGCTGGGGGCGGAATCCGGACTGGCTTTGCAGCTGGTCCGGGTGTTCGGGGATTTTGCGCTTCTGGATGCGGCGGGGCGGCTGCTGTTTCCGGGGCGCAATTATCAGCTGGAGAGCGCCCCCGGGCAGGTCAATTGTGAAGTCTGGGAGATCCGGCGTCTGCTGAACTACGCCTCGCTTCAGCTGCTGAGTTATGCGGTGAACAGCGACAGTTTTCGATACATTCAAACCATCGGGCAGGCGTTATCCGGCGCCGATGACGGCGAGGCGCTGGATTTTCTGCCCTATCCCTATTATCCGACAGAGGAAGAAGAGAGCAGAGAGGAGAATACGCCATGAGAAATGCCGAAGTGACCCGCACCACCCGCGAGACCGACATCCGGATTGCGTTGGAACTGGACGGTTCCGGCCGGGGCGGGATCGACAGCGGAATCCCGTTTATGAATCACATGCTCGAGCTGTTTGCCCGGCACGGATTCTTTGATCTGGAAGTTCGGGCCAAGGGGGACTGCGAGGTGGATTTTCACCACACCATGGAGGATCTGGGGCTGGTTCTGGGCGAGGCGATCCGCCGGGCGGCAGGGGACAAGGCGGGGATTCGCCGGTACGGGCAGATGATTCTGCCGATGGACGAGGCGCTGGTGCTGGTGGCGTTGGATTTGTCGGGGCGTCCCTACCTGGCGTACGAGATGGAGCCGCCGGCCGATCGGGTGCTGAATCTGGATGTGCGGCTGTTCCACGAGTTCTTTCAGGCGCTGGCGGTGACCGCCGGGATGAACCTCCATATCCGGCAGTTGGCGGGGGCCGAGGTGCACCATGTGTTCGAGGCGGTGTTCAAGGCCTTTGCCAAAGCGCTGGATCAGGCGCTGAGCTTGGATCCGCGGATTCAGGGGGTGCTTTCGACCAAGGGGCAGCTTTGAGCCTTGAGTTCTGGCCCGGGCCGATGGAGGGAGTGATGCATCCCGCGTTGGTCCGGGCGGTCTCCGAACTGGGGTTGACCCGGCGCTGGATGACGCCGTTTTTCCGGTTGTCGAGCGGATTGCCGCGGCGGCGGATTCTGGAAGCGTTCTATGCGCCGTTCGGAGCCTCCGGCCTGCCGGTGGCGGTGCAGCTGATGGGGACGGATCCGGCACTGCTGGCGGCGGGCGCCGCGAGCTTTGCGGAACTGGGCGCGGTGGAAGTGAACGTGAATTTTGGCTGTCCCAGCCGGCAGGTGAATTCCCGGGGGGCGGGGGGGGCGGCGTTGCGCGAGCCGGAGCGGATGGCGGAGATCCTGACGGCGATCCGGGCGGCGGTGGCGCCGTTGCCGGTTTCGGCGAAGTTGCGCTGCGGCTATGCGGAGGAGGGGGAGCTGGAGCGGATTCTGCCGCTGATTGCGCCATGCTGCGACAAGTTGTACTTTCATTATCGGACGGTGCGCGAGGGATATGGTCCGGCGCCGCGGCGGCGGGAGCGTTTTCAGCGGGCGTTGGAGCTGGCGGGGGGGGTGCCGCTGATTTTGAATGGGGACGTGACGGCGGCGGAGTCCGGATTGGTCCTGTGCCGGGAGCTGGGGGCGGCGGGACTGATGGCGGCGCGGGGGTTCCTGCGGGATCCGGGGTTGCTGGGTCGGCTGGCGGGGGAGGCGCTGCCGGAAGCGGAGGAGCTGCGGTATCGGCTGTTTGCGGCGGTGAAGCCGGAGCAGTTGCGTCACGGGCAGCGGATTGAGCTGTTGCGGATGATGTGGCGTTGAAGCCTGGGGGAGGGGGAAAATCCGGATCGAGACTTGAATTCTGCCGAAGATGGGATATATTACAAGAAGAAGACATATCCCATGGGGGTGTTCCGGATTCGACCGGCCAGGTGGGGTGTGGACGGCACGTCGAGGATGATCGTTGGCCTCGTAAAAAATCGATTAAAAAGAATAACTGCGAACGAAGAGTTTGCTCTGGCCGCTTAAGTCCGGCCACGTCTCCGCCGCTGAAGGATGCTAGGCGGTCGAGGCGCCAAACAGCATTCTGGCCGGAAGTTTTGCCGACTGGCGTCCGGCGATCGAAAGGTAATCGGCTAGTCTGGAGACAGGCCTGTTCATCGGCTTCGTTGAAGGACCATAAAAATCAAAGATGAAATAAACGTGTAGAAGTCCACATTGATCCGTGTCGGGACAGGGGTTCAACTCCCCTCACCTCCACCAAGAACTGCAGGAAAAGAATAGGCGGAAATGGAACTTCCTGCACCCGATCATGCATGCTCGTCCGGTTTGTTTTTTTAGTTCAATATGCTTCCCCCCTTCATGACGGTCAACTGCCGGGCAGAATGAGAAGCGACTCATCCCACACAATCGGATCCGGTTGTGCCGGTTTGACTGCCGATGGATAATCCACAAACGATTTTTACAATGCTTCCTGGTGGAAACATTTAAAAATCCAGTCGTCGGGCATCTTGAAAATACATTCCCGAGACCGTACATTGTGTGAAGAAGCGGCAGCCGCGTTCCCTTTTAACGTTCAACCGGGAGTTCTTATGAAAACAACGGCAGCAGTCGAGCACGCCCCCAGCATTCTTCCCCAGGGAAAAAAATGGAAACTCGTCTGGCATGACGAGTTCGATGGA
>CASFRF010000005.1 GCA_949297015.1 uncultured bacterium | reverse complement strand
CGGGCTGCTGCGGAGCGGCGGCGGGCGTGATGTTGTGGCTGGCCGGGTGCTGCTGCACCCCGTCGCCGGTGGGAACCGATTGGACGTTGAAGCCGGATTCGCTGGCCGGGACCAGCGCCGAGTGGACCCGTCCGGAGCGGGAAATCACGCTGGAACTGCTGCCCGAGGGGCGGGTGGCCGGCTGTGCCGGAGTCAACCGCTACTTCGGAACGGCCACGCTGGATGCGGAGTCCGGAGCGCTCAAGTTCGGTCCGCTGGGTTGTACCATGATGGCCGGGCCCGGGCTGGAGTATGAGACGCTCTATTTGCGAACCCTCGATCAGGTCGATCGCTGGGAGCTGCGCGACGGACGGCTGCTGCTCAAGCAGGGAGACCGGACGGTGCTGGAATTTGAGGCGCGCTAACCTGCGGTGACCGCTTGCAAAAAGCGGAAACCGGCGGTATATTAAAGATTCAGAATTCAAGATGAACCGGAACCGCGACGGGCGCGGTTTCCGGTCGGGAAGCTATTGGGTTGAGGAAAAATCCCGCCTGCGCCGCCGGAGCCGCCGCCATGCGGTCGGGCCGCCGGCGGTTTTCGACGATTTCGGTACGCTATGACTTGCGACATGACCACGGGAAATCCCGTGCGGCTGATCCTGACCTTCTCCATTCCGCTGCTGATCGGAAATGTCTTCCAGCAACTGTACAATCTGGCGGACACGGTCATTGTGGGGAGGACCATCGGGCGTTCGGCGCTGGCGGCGGTGGGATCCACCGGCGCCATCGCCTTTCTGGTGCTGGGCGGCTTTTACGGGCTCACCTGCGGACTGGCGGTGGTGACCGCGCAGCGTTTCGGCGCGCGTGACGAGGCGGGCGTGCGGCGGTCGATTGCCACTTCGACTCTGCTCTGCGGCGCCTTCACGCTGGCGCTGACTTTGCTCAGCGTCTCCTACGCCCGGCCGATGCTGAAGTTGATGAACACCCCGGAGGACATCTTCGAGGACGCCTATTCCTACATTGTCGTGATGTTTCTCGGCATCGGGGCGCTGGCCTTCTACAACCTGCTCTCCAGCATCATCCGGGCGCTGGGGGACAGCCGGACGCCGCTGTTCTTCCTGATCATCTCCTGTTTTCTGAACATCGGGCTGGACTTTTTGTTCATCCTCTCCTTCGGCTGGGGGGTGGCCGGGGCGGCCTGGGCCACGGTGCTTTCGCAACTGGTCTCGGCCCTCTGGTGTCTGGGCTTCGGCATGCGGAAGTACCGGCAGCTGCAGTTGCGCCGCGGCGACTGGCGCTGGAGCTGGAGTTTCGCCTGGGAACATCTCAAAGTGGCGCTGCCGATGGCGCTGCAGTTCTCGGTGACCGCCATCGGCGTGGTGGTGTTGCAGGGGGTGCTCAACAGTTTCGGTTCGATCGCGGTGGCGGCCTACACCACCGGCGCCAAGGTCGAACAGGTGGCGACGGCGCCGCTCTTCTCCTTCGGCGTGGCCATCGCCACCTACGCCGCGCAGAACTACGGGGCCGGAAAATTGGAGCGTATTGAAGTCGGGGTCCGCAAGAGTTCCCGGCTCATCGCCGGATTCTGCGTCGTCGCCGGGGTGGTGGTGATTGCGCTGGGGAGATTCTGGGCCTGGATCTTCGTCGGCAGCGGCGAGCAGCAGGTGATTGCCCAAACCCACACCTATCTGGTGGTCAACGGCTCGATGTATGTGGTGCTGGGGTATTTGTTCGTCTACCGCAATGCGTTGCAGGGCATGGGCCGGACCTTTGTGCCGCTGCTGGCGGGAGGCTGCGAGCTGCTGGTGCGGGCGCTGCTGACGCCGCTGGTGGCGGGTTGGGTCGGCTATCTGGGCGTCTGCGCGGCGGGTCCGGCGGCCTGGATTTCCGCCGCGATTCCGCTGGCGCTGGCCTATTTCCATACGATGCGCAATCAGTTCCGGGGGGTCGGACGGCTGCCGGTACCCGGAAACCGGGAGGCCGCCGGATGAGTGTCAAGACCAACGCCATGCGGCTGCTGGAGCAGGCCGGAATCGAATTCCGGCTGCACGAGTACGACACCGCGGACGGCGCGATCGACGCCTTGTCCATCGCCCGGAAAATCGGGGTGGAGCCGGAACGGGTGTTCAAGACGTTGGTGACCGAATCGCCGGATCACCATCCGTTCGTGTTTGTGATCCCCGCCGGACATGAGCTCGATTTGCGTCTGGGGGCCGTCGCCGCCGGAGTCAAGAGCGTGGCCATGCTGCCGCAGAAACAACTGTTCCCGCTGACCGGTTATGTGCACGGCGGCTGCTCGCCGGTGGGGATGAAGAAGGCGTTCCCGACGGTGATCGAGGAGACGGCGATCCTCTATGAGACGATCTGCGTCTCCGGCGGCCGGGTCGGGGTGAATCTGGAATTGAATCCGGAGAAGCTGGCGCGGCTGCTCGTCGCCCGTTTCCTGCCGCTGATCCGGAGTTGAGGACGCCGATGAGCGAAATCCGACTGGTGGCGGTGGACTTGGATGGAACGCTGCTCAATTCGCGCGGCGAACTGCCGCCGGGCGTGTTCCCGGCGATCCGGGCGCTGGCGGCCCACGGCGTGTGTTTTGCGGCGGCCAGCGGACGGCAATACTATAATCTGAGGGAGTTGTTTGCACCGGTGGCTTCGGAGACGGTGTTCATCGCCGAGAACGGGGCGATGGTCTTCGAGCGGGATCGCAATCTCTTTGACAGCGTGCTGGAACCGGAGCTCTGCCAAGAGCTGTTGACGGCGGCGCGGAAGCTCCCGCGGGTGTTCCCGGTGCTCTGCGGTCTGGAGTCGGCCTATGTGAGCAGCGACGATCCGGAGTTCCTGCACAATGCCCGGAAATATTACACGCGTTGCGAGACGGTTTCGCCGCTGACCGCGGCGCTGGCGCGCGACCGCATCTGCAAGGTGGCCTTTTACGACGGCGTTCACGCCGAGGAGAACAGTTACCCCCGGTTGCGGCGGTTCGCCGACCGGTTCCGGGTCAGCCTGTCGGGATACAACTGGCTGGATTTCATGAACCCCGGAGTCAGCAAGGGGGCGGCGCTGGCCCGGCTGCAATGCCGGCTCGGCGTCACGCCGGAGCAGAGCATGGCGTTCGGCGACTATCTGAACGATCTGGAACTGCTGCGGCAGTGCCGTTACTCCTTCGCCATGGCCAATGCCCACCCGGAATTGAAGGCGGCGGCGCGTTTTGAAGCTCCCGGCAACGATCAGGACGGGGTGATGCGGGTGCTCCGTACCTGCTTCCCCTTCCTTGAAGCGGCCCGGTGAGCGCTGCCGTTGCAATTTTCCGCGCCGCGTATATAGTAGAGAAAAATGAACGTCGAGGAGGAGACTCATGGACTGGGGACAATTTGGCTGGGTGATGGGGTTGACCACCTTCGCCGGAATGGCCACCGGCATCGGCGGGGCGCTGGCCTATTTCGCCCGGCGGACCAATACGCGACTGCTGGCCGGATCGCTCGGGTTCTCCGGCGGCGTGATGCTCTACATCTCCTTTGTCGAACTGCTGGCCGGGGCCAATCAGGCGTTGCGGGCCGGGCACGGGGAACAGCGGGGCGCGGCGTATGCGCTGCTGGGCTTTTTCGGCGGCATTCTGCTGGCGGCGCTGATCGACAAACTGATTCCGGAGGTGGAAAATCCCCACGAGGCGCACCGGGTCGAGGAGCTGGCTCCAGAGCCGCTGGACGAGGCTGCCCGGCAGAAGCTCGGGCGGTCCGGGGTGCTGTTTGCGCTGGCCATCGGCATTCACAACTTCCCGGAGGGACTCGCCACCTTTGCCGCCGGGATGAGCAGCCCGGAGCTGGGCATTTCGATTGCCGCGGCCATTGCGCTGCACAACATTCCGGAGGGAATCGCCGTATCGGTTCCGCTCTACTACGCCACCGGGAACCGGACCCGGGCCTTTGTCTACTCGACCCTGTCGGGACTGGCCGAACCGGTGGGTGCGCTGCTGGGATTCGCGTTGCTCTACCCCTTTTTGAGCGATACGCTCTTGCAGCTGCTGTTCGCGCTGGTGGCCGGGATCATGGTCTACATCACCTTCGACGAACTGCTGCCCACCGCCGAGCGGTACGGCGAACACCATCTTTCGCTGTACGGGCTGATCGCCGGCATGCTGCTGATGGCGATCACCCTGGCGGTGGTTTGAGTTGCGGCGCACCGCGGACCGGGCTCAGGCCTGCTCCAACCGTTCGCGGGCCCGGGCCAGCAGCTGGCGGATCGGCAACTTCTGCGGACACTTGGTCTCGCAGCGGCCGCAGCCGATGCAGGCGGAGGCGTTGCGCTCGACCTTCTCCGGATTGGAGCCGATCTGGCGATAGCGGTTCCGGGCGTGCTCGGTGAAGCCGTAAACCTGATCGTAGATCAGCGCTTCAAGCACCGCCGGGATTTGGACCTCCTGCGGGCAGACCGGGCGGCAGTAGGCGCAGCCGGTGCAGTAGAGTTTGCGCAGTTCGCTGCATTTTTCGCGGACTTCGACCAGGGCCCGGCGCTCTTCGGCCGAAAGCGGTTCGCGGCTGTCGGCCACGCGGGCGTTGTCGTCGACCATCTGCGCGGTGCCCATGCCGGAGAGCGCGCAGGAGAGATCCGGGTGCGAGAGCACATAGCGCAGCGCCAGCTCCGGCGTGGTGAATTTTCCCCCCAGCGCATCCTGGAAGACGCCGCCGGCGAAGGCCAGCCTGCCGCCGCCGACCGGACCCATCGCCACAGTGCCGAGTCCGCGGCCTGCGGCGTAGGAGATCATCTCCTCATTGACCGGGTCCAGCAGGTTGTACTGGCAGAGCACCGAGGAGAATTCGCCGGTGTCGACCAGCGTTTTCATGGCTTCCGGCCGATCATGGAAGGAGAAGGAGAGATGGCGGATCAGCCCCCGGTCCCGGGCCTTCTCGGCCAGTTTGAAGATGCCGAATTCGCGGATCGGTCCGGTGAGCGCCGCTTCGCCGATGCCGTGCAGGTGGTAGAAGTCGATGTGGGTGGTGTCGAGCTTGCGGAGCTGATCCTCCAGAATGCGCCAGAAGTCGTCGGCCTTCTTGACGTCCCCCAGGGGCAGTTTGGTGGAGAGCCGGACCCGGTCGCGCCAGCCGTCGCGTTGAAGCGCCCGGCCCACGGCCACTTCGCTCCAGCCGCGGCAGTAGAAATAGGCGGTGTCGACGTAGTTGATGCCGGCGGCGAAGCCGCGGCAGAGCAACTCCACGGCCGGTTCCAGATCGGGTTCCGGCCCGGGGTAGGGGGTATCCGGGATGGGCAGCCGCATGGCGCCGAAGCCGAGGGCGGAAATTTCAAAGCCGGTGGTTCCGAATTTGCGGTATTGCATGATGCGTCTCCTCTGTCGCAGTCCAAGGTATCGGTATTCCGCTACTATAGCGCCGGAGCGCGGAGAAAGCAAATTGACAACGAAAGTTTTCCGGTTCCGGTTGACGCCGGGGCTGCGACCGGTTATAGTATTTCCGGGTCGGAGGTTTCGACTCGACGGCGCCGGACGGGAACCGGTTGCGAGGCCGCCGGAATAAACAAGCTGTGAGGGTTGGATACGATGAGTTCGGAATTGTTGTTTGCCGCGTTCGCTCCGGAGACGCTCGAGCCGGTCCATTCGATCGGCAACAAGTATCTGCGGTTGCTCAAGGAACTGGACCTGGAGCGTTCGGTCCGGAATCGCCGGGTGGCGATCAAGATGCATCTGGGCGGCGGCGGCGGATTTTCGACGGTTCATCCGTTCTTCGTGCGCAAGCTGGTCAAGGCGGTCCGTGAGGCGGGCGCGCGCGAGGTGTTCGTGACCGACCTGCTGCGCGACACCGTCGATGCGATCGACCGCGGCTACACCGAGGAGGTGTTCGGCTGCCCGATTGTTCCGGTCTGCCGGGATGAAAAGACCGATTTCGTCTCCTTCCCGGTCGATCCGCCGCTGAAGACGATGAATGAGATCCAGCTGTCGCGGCCGATTCTGGAGTCGGAGGTGCTGATCGATCTGTCGCACGTCAAGGGGCACGGGGTCTGCGGCTTCGGCGGTGCCTCCAAGAATCTGTCGATGGGCGCGGTGACCGATCGCCAGCGTCAGCTGCTGCATTCGCTCGAGGGCGGTCTGGAGTGGGATGAGACCCAATGCACCCGCTGCCACGCCTGTGTCGACAACTGCCCGAACCACGCGATGAAGTTCGAGCAGAACCGGCTCGATGTCTTCTATCACAACTGCAAATTCTGTCAGCACTGTGTGCTGATCTGTCCCACCGGGGCGATCACCATGACCGCCGGGGGCTATCTGGATTTTCAGCGCGGCATGGCCATGACTTCGGCCAGATTGCTCGAGCAGTTCGACCCCGATTGCCGGATCTTCCTGAATCTGCTGATGGATGTGACCATCTTCTGCGACTGCTGGGGCATGACCACGCCGCGGCTGATTCCCGACATCGGCATTCTGGCCGGGCGCGACATTGTGGCGATCGAGCAGGCGACGCTCGACCTGATCGATCGCGAGCAGCTGATCCCCGGCGCTTTGCCGAAGGGCTGGGACTACCTCGACGATCCCTCCCGGCATTTGTTTGAGCGCATCCATCGCAAAGATCCCTACGCCGTGGTGAAGTTCCTCGCCGAACTCGGCTGCGGGTCGCGCGAATACCGGCTGCGCGAGATCCGCTGAAGCTCCCGCTCCGCAGTTGACAAAACACCTCCCGGTTGAAGGTTCACCGTTCAATCAGGAGGTGTTTTTATGGGACCGAGCCAGAGTTTTAAACCGTTCCGGACCATCGAAGAGCTGCTGTGGCTGCGCGAAATGGCGCGGGAATTGCAACTGGAGGCGCCGGCAGATTTCTGGAGTTGCAACGCCGCGCAGCTGCAGCACGCCTACAACGGGATCGGCGCCGAGTGGCAGTCCCGGGCGGTGCGCAGTTTGCAGACCGCGCTCTATTCGGAGCTCGAACCGGTGGCGCTGATCCACGATTACGCGGGCTGTTTCGAGAATGACCGAACCCGGTCCGGATTCCGCCGCTGGAATCGTCGCTACTGGTGGAAAAACGGCCTCCGGCTCTGTCGCCGACGCTACCGCTGGTGCGACTGGCGGCGTTATCGCGGGCTGTTCCGGGTGCTGCTGCTCTACCGGCTGCTCTGCCGTTTCGGCTTCCGGGCCTGGCGGGACGCGGCGTCGGAACGCTGAGCGCAGAGGGGGGAAGGTCTCAGGAGTTCTTCTCTCGCCGCAGCCGGTCCCAGTAGGCCAGACGCTTGCGGATTTCACGCTCGAATCCGCGTTCCGGCGGGTTGTAGAAGCGCTGGCGCGGCATCTTTTCCGGGAAGTAGTTCTGGCCCGAGAAGCCCTCCGGCGTATCGTGATCGTATTGATACCCCTTGCCGTAGCCCAGCTGTTTCATCAGCCGGGTCGGCGCGTTGAGAATATGGGCGGGCGGGGTCAGGGAGCTGTACTCCCGGGCGGCGCGCCGGGCCCGGTTCCAGGCGGTATAGGCGCTGTTCGACTTCGGCGCGGTGCCGAGGTAGATCACCAGTTCGGCGATGGCCAGTTCGCCTTCGGGCGAACCGAGTCGCTCGTAGGTGTCCCAGGCGGCGATGGCCAGCCCCAGCGCGTCGGGATCGGCCAGCCCCACATCCTCGGCGGCGAAGCGGGTCAGCCGCCGCAGCAGATAGAGCGGATCCTCGCCGCCTTCGATCATCCGCGCCGCCCAATAGAGCGCGGCGTCGGTGTCGGAGCCGCGCAGCGACTTGTGCAGCGCGCTGATTAAATTGTAGTGACCTTCGCGATCCTTGTCGTAGATCGGCGCCCGGCGCTGGACGATGCGCAGCAGCGCCTCCCGGTCCAGTTCGTGGTCGGGATCGGCCAGATCGAAGATGCTCTCGATCAGGTTGATGAAGTAGCGTCCGTCGCCGTCGGCCAGTTCCATCAATGTGCTCTTGGCCTCCGGCGTCAGTCGCAGCCGACGGCCCTGCAACTCTTCGGCCCGGGTGATGATCCGCTCCAGTGCATTTTGATCCAGCGGATTGAGGACAAAGACTTTGCAGCGGGACAACAGCGCACTGTTCAGCTCAAACGAGGGATTTTCCGTGGTGGCTCCGACCAGCGTTACGGTACCGTTTTCGACATAGGGCAGGAAGCCGTCCTGCTGGGCGCGGTTGAAGCGGTGAATCTCGTCCACGAACAGCAGCGTCCGTTCGCCGGTGGCGCGCCGCCGGGCGGCCTCGTCGAAGGCTTTGCGCAGATCCGCAATGCCCGAAAACACGGCGGAAAGCGCCACAAAGTGCATAGAGCCGTCGTTCGCCAGCAACCGGGCGATGGTGGTCTTGCCGCAGCCGGGAGGTCCCCACAGGATCAGGCTGGTCAGCCGTTTGCTCTCGATCATCTTCCGCAGCGGACCGTCGGGGCCGAGCAGATGATCCTGCCCCACGACTTCGTCCAACGTGGCGGGGCGCAGCCGGTCGGCCAGCGGTCTGCCGCCGGCGGCCTGCGAAAAAAGCGTATCTTCCGTTTCCATGCCGATAATCTATCATGATCCGGCGTTTTTTGCAAAAAGCCGAAGTGATTTTCCCGTTGCACAAACCACGCCGATCCCCGCTGGCCGGGAATCGGCGTGGCGCAGCCGACGTTTCGCGCCTACTTCTTCATCAGTTTGGCGGCGGCGCCGGAGGGTTTGGCCAACACGCAGGGACCGCCCACGCAGCCGCCTTCGCAGGCCATCATCTCGAGGAAGTTGCCGGGCAGTTTTCCTTTGGCGTACATCTTGAGCAGCATCATGGTCTTGGGGGTCAGGCCGTCGATGTACTTGCCGTCGATCTTGCTGCCCTCGGTTCCCGCCTCGTCCAGAACCGCGGCGGTGACGCCGCAGCCGTGGGCGAAATTCCGGGCGTGGGCTGAGGCTTCACGCTCGAACGGCGTTCCCTCCAGCGCGGCCAGGTCGATTTCGTGCGCGGCAAACCAGGCGCCGAGTTCCTCAAAGGTCATCACAAAGTCGACGTTGGGCGCGTTCTGCGCCTCTTTGCGTTTGGCGACGCAGGGCCCGATGAAGACGGTGACGCACTCCGGATCCCGTTCCTTGGCCAGTTGCGCGGCATAGCGCATCGGGCTCGGGGTGGAGGAGACCCGGGGCAGCAGGTCCGGGACGTGGCGTTTGACCGCTTCCACGCAGGCCGGACAGCAGGAGGAGGTCATCAGCGGCTCCCCCTTTTCCATGCGCTCGACGAACTCCAGCGCCTCGTTCTGGGCGGTGAGCTCCGCCCCCAGCGCCACCTCCATCATCGAGGAGAAGCCGCTCCGGCGCAAGCCCTCGGCCACCTGTTCGAGCGTACCGGGGAACTGCCCTTCGATCGAGGGCGCGACCATGGCCACCACCCGTTTGCCGGAGGAGATCGCCTGGAGCACATCGAGAATCTGCGAGCACTCCATCACCGCGCTGAAGGGGCAGGCCTTGAGGCATTTGCCGCAGGAGATGCACTTCTCCTCGTCGATCCGTTCGCTGCCGTCTTCGGCCTTGGTGATCGCGCCGACCGGACACGCCTCTTCGCAGGGGATCGGCACCCGGATGATCGCGTGATAGGGGCAGACCTGCATGCACTTGCCGCAGTCCACGCACTTCTTCGGGTCGATGGTCGACTGGTGCTCGCTGACCGTGATCGCCTGACGCGGGCAGACGAAGGTGCAGGGCCGGGCGAAGCAGCCGCGGCAGGCGTTGGTCACCAGATAGCGGCTCTTGACGCAGCGTTCGCAGGCCACCGGGCAGACGCTGAGCACCGGGCCGGTGTGATTGGGGCGGGGCAGTTTCAGATAGTCGCTGGGCCGGAGCGTCTCGTCCGCTTCGTCCTCCACCCGGAAGCCGAGGATCGCCATCAGCCGGTATTTGAGCACCGCCCGGTCCTTGTACACGCAGCAACGGCTGAAGTCGCCGCCTTTGGGCCGGAGTTCGATCGGAATCCGGTCGATGTTCTCCTCCAGCGTGCCTTCGATGAAATCACGGATCACCCGCACACTGAGTTCCCGCTGGATGCGGGAGGCGTCATTGGTCATTCTTCACTTCTCCGAGTTTCCGTTTCAGACATTCGATAATCGAATCGATGGAGGCTTTGGCCAGAATCTCCTTGCCGTCGACGCGCACAAAAGGAGCGCTTCCGAAATTCCGGTTCTTGCACAGCCCCAGGCAGTTGCAGCCGCAGACATCCACCCGGTCCGCCAGCTCCTCCGGCAGATACTCCTCGAGTTCGGCGAGTTCCGCCGCGCCCAGCACATAGCAGGTGGTGCCCAGGCAGATCTCCACTTTGAACTTTTTCGCGTTGTCCATCGTTCCACTATCCCTTCTTAATAGTAACGGGTCTTGACTTCCTTGCGATAATTCTCCTCGAGCACCTGACTCAGGCGCCGCACGATGTTCCGCCGGATCTCCAGATCGACCGGCAGATTCGGATCCTGATGCGCATCGTTGACCTTGGTCCCGACCACCAGCTCGATCACATCGCTGGCCAGCAGCAGTTCGATCATCTGTCTGGCGGCCAGCGGCGCCTGCTGATAATTGCCCTGTTCCAGATGGCGCACCACCTCGGTCAGGGTCAGAATGCCTTCGGTCACCAGGTCGATCCCTTCGATGGAGGAGGGCGGCGGCAGACCCCCGGCCTTGCGGACCAGCTTGATGTCCATCTTGATCGGACGCTTCAGCTCCCGGGCCACCAGATTGGCGGTGGTCCCGCCGCAGACGATGGTCTTCCCCTCAAAATCCCGGACCAGTGAGGCATATTCGGCGTCGCTGGCCGGATTGAACGGCGGCCCGGTCAGCAGCCGCAGCTTGCGCGGACGTCGCAGATAGATCACCAGACAACTGGTGTCGTCCATGTACTTGTGTTCCGGGCACTGGCCGCAGGCCTGCGCCACCACCCGGGCCGAGAGCTCCCGCGCCGAGAGCTCCGGTTCCGCGGCCAGCTGTTCCTGCACAAAGCGCAGACAGCCCTCGCGCCGCCAGCCGAACTTGTTCGGCGCGTGGCCGAGTCCGGCCTGCGTCACCCCGTCCGAGCAGATGATCAGCCGGTCGCCGGGGAGCACTTTCAATTCGGTGAGCGTCATCCGCCGGTCGGGCCAGCGGGCCGAGACCAGCTCCCGGTTCTCCCATTTGAGGTCCTTGCCGTCGCGCAGATGGATAAAGGCCGGGTTGCCCATCTCGATGATCCGGGTCTGACCGCCCAGATGCAGATCGACGATGGTGAAGGTGGCGTAGCTGATTTTGCGGTATTCGCAGACCGGCAGCGTATCCATGATGATCTCCGCCGACTGCAGAATCTCCATATCGCTCTTCATGAACTTGAGCGCCATGGTCGAGGTCATGGTGGCCAGCAGATTGGCCTTGATCCCGCTGCCCAGCCCGTCCGAAAGCACCGCCAGATGGCGATGGTCCGATTCGGTCCGCAGACTCATGAAACAGTCGCCGCAGACGCTTTCGCCGTCCTTGGTGCGGCAACTGCATTCAATTTCGACGAAGGTCTCGTTAAAGTTCCGGTCCATGCTGCTCCCCGTCGTGTTCGGCGGAACTGTAGGAGCCGGCCACTTCCCGCAGCAGCACCTCGGTTTCGGCCATGTGTTCGCCGAGCAGGCCGGCGATCTTCTGAACGGTCAGCACATTCTGGCGGATCACTTCGCGCGCCCGTTCGGAGACCTGTTCGCGCCGGAGTTCGTTTTGGGTCACGTCCTGAACGATCGCCCCCACGATCTGCCGGGGCGCGATCGAGAACACGCTGATGTTGAGGATGCGGCCGCCTGCGACGTAGTTGTTGCGCTGAATCTCCTCGCCGGTCTCCAGCGTCTGCTGCAGCAGATCGCCGAAATCGGCCACCCGGCTGAATTCAAGGTCGGGCAGTCCCGGCATTGCCTCATAGGCCAGCACCGTGCTTTCGTCGCACAGTTCGGCGAAGTGGCGGTTGCACTCGATGATCTTGAGATTGCTGTCCACGATCACCACCCCGGCCGGAATGTAGCGGATCAGGGCGTTGCTCTTCTTCTGGGCCAGTTGCCGCATATAGGACTGGCACATCGAGGTTTCGGCCTGACCGGCCAGCATGGCCTTGGCGAACTCCCGGCAGGTGAAGTAGCCGCAGCCGCCGCAGTTGAGCTCGTCCTCCCGGCTGAATTTCCCGACCAGCTGCAAAGCGGTCTGAATCTCCAGCTCGGTCGGCTGGGCCGGATGCACCGCCGCCGGTTCCGGCTTCTCCCGCAGCTGCTGCCGGACTTCGCGCGAGCAGCTGTTGCCGCCGTCGTAGACCCCCGCCGCCGCCAGCAATCCGGAAAGCGAGGTGTCCTCCTTGGGCATGACCGGGCCGTTGACGCAGCCACCGGAGCAGGAGAGACATTCGATAAAGTACTTGCTGTCGGCGATCTTCGCCCCCTCCGGATCGCAGCGCAACACCCGGTCGAGCTGATCCAGCCCGGACAAACTGAGCTGACGCACCTGGTTGGTGCCGTCGCGCAGCGTATCGTTCATGCCGCCTTCCACGGCGTAGACCCGGCCCTCGGCCGCCGGTTCCGGCACGAATTCGGCTCCGGCGCAGTCGAGCTGAGCCCAGTCGATCCGCTCCTGTTTGAGCCAGTCGGCGAGGTCCTCGAAGGTTAAGGCCAGATCGAGCCAGTCGGCGTGGGAATCGGCCTCCAGCTTCTTGGCTGCGCAGGGGCCGAAGAAGACGATCCGGATGTCGTCGCCGAAGGTTTCGCGCAGCAGCTTGGTGTGGGCCAGCACCGGCGACACCACCGGCACGATCCGGTCGGTGTAGCTCGGCGCGTATTTGCGGATGTACTCCACCGCCGCCGGGCAGGCGCTGGAAATGTAGACGCCGTTCGGTGACTCCTTCAAATAGCGGGAGGTGTCGGCGCTGACCAGCTGCGCCCCCAGCGCGGTTTCGCTGACTCCGGCGAACCCCAGGCGCTTCAACGCCGCGATCATCTGTTCGGGCCGGACCTCCCGGAAATACCCCCGCCAGCTCGGCGCCAGCGAGACGTAGACCTTTTCCGGCTGGGTCACCAGAAATTTCCCGCGCGAGAGGTCGGGCCGGATCTTCTTGGCGCCGGCCGGGCAGACCCGCACGCACCGCCCGCAGGAGACGCACAGCTCCGGCATGATCGCCGCGTGACCGTTGACCACCCGGATCGCCTTGCACGGACAGTAGCGGATGCACTTGCAGCAGTCCTGACAGGCGTTTTCGGTGGTGAACACCGGGAACATCTGATTCATCGGCTTTTACTCCTTTCCGGGCAGCGCCCGCTTGAGGAGCTCGAGCATGGTCCCTTCGTCCACCTGACCGTGCACCTCCCCGTTGATCACCACAATCGGCCCCTCCGCGCAGCGTCCGCGGCAGAGCGCCCCGTTCAGCACCAGATCTACCTCATCCTGAAGCCCGTGCCGGGCCAGATACTCCTCGATCACCTGAACGTTGCGTTCGTTGCCCCGGGCGAAACACGAACTGCCCAGACAGATCACGATTTCGGGTTTTGCCATGTCGGTTTCCTACTTCGGTATTTTTTTATTGAATTCCATTCTCGCGCAATATAATTCCTGCCCGCCGATATTTCAAGAGTCGGAACGAATTTTGTTTGACAAACCGCCCTTGAGGGAGTACAATACCTGCCGGGCCTTCGCTCACCGGTGGTTGCCGGAGCGGGGCCGGATCTATATTTCGGAAACTCATGGGGATGGGGTGGAGTGATGAATCAGCTGACCAGGTCATTGTTGCCGGAAATCGCCGCGGCCGGTGTCGTGGCGGTGGGGCCCCGCGCCGACTTTCCGGTGCGGGTGCTCCAGTTCGGAGAAGGTAATTTTCTGCGGGCCTTTATCGACTGGATGATCGACCGCATGAACGAAGCCGGGGTGTTCAACGGCTCGGTGATGATGGTCCAGCCGCTGCCTCAGGGCATGGGCGACGTGCTCAATGCGCAGGAGGGACTTTACACGCTGATCCTGCGCGGCATGGTCGACGGGGTCCCCCGCGAAGAGCCGCGGGTGATCACCTCGGTCCGCGGTTGTCTCCGGCCGGACCGCGACTGGGCGCGGATTCTGGAGGTCGCCGCCGGACCCGAGTTGCGCTTTGTGTTCTCCAACACCACCGAGGCGGGGATCGAGTACGTGCCCGAACCCTACACCCCGGGCGTGGCGCAGAAGACCTATCCGGCCAAGCTGACGGCGATTCTGGATCACCGCTTCCGGAGCGGCGGGCGCGGGGTGGTGGTGATCCCCTGCGAGTTGATCGATCACAACGGCGCGACCTTGCGCGAGTGCATGCTGCGTTACGCCGCCGATTGGAATTTGCCCGAAGCCTTTGCCGACTGGCTGCGGACCGAATGTGTCTTCGTCAACACGCTGGTGGACCGGATCGTGGCCGGCTATCCCCGGGCCGAGGCCGAGTCCTTCTGCCGCCGTTTCGGCTATCAGGATCAGCTGCTCGACTGCGGCGAGTGGTTCCATTTGCTGGTGATCGAGGGTCCGAAGGAGCTCGCCGCCGAGCTGCCCTTCGACCGGATCGGACTCAACGTGGTCTGGACCGACTGCCAGAAGCCCTACCGCGAACGCAAGGTCCGTTTCCTCAACGGCGGCCACACCTCGAGTGTGCCGGCGGCCTATCTGGCCGGATTCGATCTGGTCGACCGCATGGTGGCCGACCCGGTGTTCGGGGCCTATCTGCGCCGGGTGCTGTTCGAGGAGGTGTTCCCCACCGTCGATTTGCCCGAGGCGGAAAAGCGGGCCTTCGCCGAATCGATTGTCGAGCGTTTCTTGAATCCCTTTGCCAACCATCAGCTGATCTCCATTGCACTGAATTCGATCTCCAAGTGGAAGGTCCGGGTGCTGCCTTCGCTGCTGGACTATGTGCGGCTGCGGGGTGAGCTCCCGAGATGTCTGACCTTCTCGCTGGCGGCGTTGCTCGCCTTCTACCACGCGGAGGAGGGGGCCGACGGCTCCTGGTCCGGGCAGCGTCCCGCCGGCGCCTATCCGGTGCGGGACGATCCCGAAAAGATCCGGATCATCGCCGAAGCCTGGAAGCAGCTGGCCGCGGATCAGGATTATGTCCGGCTGGTCCGGACGCTGCTCGCCCGCGAGGATTTCTGGGGACAGGATCTGAATCAGATTCCCGGCCTGACCGCCGCGGTGGCCGCCGATCTGGCGGCGATTGAGCGCGACGGCGTGACCGCCGTGGTTCGGAAGCTGATCGCATGAACCGCCTCGAGTTTCTCCGCATCCATCCCGCCGACAATGTGGCCGTGGCCCTGACCCCGCTGGCAGCCGGGCGGGAACTGGAAGTCGACGGTCGCCGTCTGACCTTGCTGCAGGAGATCGCCGCCGGGCACAAGTTCGCCCTGACGCAGCTGGCGGTCGGAGCTCCGGTCATCAAATACGGCATGCCGATCGGCGAGGCTTCGGCCCCCATTGCGCCGGGCGCCTGGGTCCATACTCACAACCTCAGAACCCGCCTCTCCGGACAGCTTGAATACCGTTATGAACCGGCGTTCCGGCCGCTGCCGCCGCGGACCGCCGCCGTGCCGCATTTTCAGGGTTTCCGGCGCGCCGACGGCCGCGTGGGAATCCGCAACGAGCTGTGGATTGTGCCGACCGTCGGCTGCGTCAATCAGCTGGCCCGGAATCTGGCGGAGTCGTTCCGGCGTGAACTGCCCGTGGGCAGCGTGAGCCGGGTTCAGGCCTGGGTCCACCCCTACGGCTGCTCCCAGCTCGGGAGCGATCACGAGACCACCGCCGAACTGCTGGCGGCCCTGGTTCGTCATCCCAACGCCGGGGGCGTGCTGGTGGTCGGGCTCGGCTGCGAAAACAATACGCTCGAAAGTTTCCGCGCCCGGCTCAAGGACGTCGATCCGGACCGCGTCCGGTTCATGAAGGCTCAGGAGGAGGGCGATGAACAGGCCCGCGGCTTGGAACTGCTCCGCGAACTGCTGGCGGTGGCCGGGCGCGACCGGCGACAGCCGGTCCCGGTTTCCGAGCTCAAAGTCGGGATGAAGTGCGGCGGCTCCGACGGTTTTTCCGGCATCACCGCCAACCCCCTGATCGGACGTTTTTCCGACCGGCTGCTCGCGGCCGGCGGCTCCACCGTCCTCTCCGAGGTCCCCGAAATGTTCGGAGCCGAGACGCTGCTGCTCAACCGCGCCCTTACGCCGGAGATCTTTCAGCGCGGCGTCCGGATGATCAACGACTTCAAAGCCTATTTTGAACGCTACGGGCAGGTGATTTATGAGAATCCCTCTCCGGGCAACAAGGCCGGCGGCATCTCCACCCTGGAAGAGAAGTCCCTCGGCTGTACCCAGAAGGGCGGTTCCGCGCCGGTCGCCGCCGTTTTGCACTACGGCGAACCCCTGACCCGGCCGGGACTCAATCTCCTGACCGGGCCCGGCAACGATCTGGTGGCCACCACCGTGCTGGCCGCCGCCCAGACCCAGCTGGTACTCTTCAGCACCGGCCGCGGAACCCCCTACGGCGGCCCGGTCCCGACGGTGAAGATCGCCTCCAATTCCGATCTCGCCGCCCGCAAACCCAACTGGATCGATTTCGACGCCGGGCGCGTGCTGACCGGTACCGCCCCGGAAACCCTCGACGACGAGTTCTTCGACTACGTCCTCCGCGTCGCCTCCGGCGAGGAGACCCGGAATGAACAGAATCATTATCAGGAGATCGCCATCTTCAAGGACGGCGTTACCCTCTGAAACCTAAACCAAGGATGATGAAAAATGGCTATTCTGAACTACAAAGATGCCGCCGCTTGCCGGTACGATATCCTCTCGCTCGGCGAGATCATGCTCCGCTTCGATCCCGGTGAAAGCCGGATCCACACCACCCGCGAATTTCGCGTCTGGGAGGGCGGCGGCGAGTACAACGTCGCCCGCGGCCTCCGCCGCTGCTTCGGCCTCCGCGCCGCCGTGGTCACCGCTTTCGCCGACAACCCCGTCGGCCGCTTGCTCGAGGATTTCATCCTCCAGGGCGGCGTCGATACCTCCCTCATCAAGTGGGTCCCCTACGACGGAATCGGCCGCAGCGTCCGGAACGGTCTGAATTTTACCGAGCGCGGCTTCGGCTGCCGCGGTGCCCGCGGCTGCTCCGACCGCGGCAATACCGCCGTCTCTCAACTCAAAGCCGGTGACATCGATTGGGATTTCATCTTCGGAAAACTCGGAGTCCGCCATTTCCATACCGGCGGTATCTTCGCCGCCCTCTCCGAAACCACCCCCGAGGTCGCCATCGAAGCCCTGAAAACCGCCAAAAAATACGGCACCATCACCAGTTACGACCTCAATTACCGCCCCTCCCTCTGGCAGGGAATCGGCGGCCGTGAAAAAGCCCGCGAAGTCAACCGCGAAATCGCCCGCTATGTCGATGTCATGATCGGTAACGAAGAGGACTTCACCGCCAGCCTCGGCTTTGAAGTCGAAGGCGTCGACGCCAATTTGACCAACCTCCAAACCGACAGCTTCAAGCGCATGATCGAAAAGGTCGTCGCCGCCTATCCCAACTTCAAAGTCGTCGCCACCACCCTGCGCTCCGTCCGCAGCGCTACCGTCAACGATTGGGGCGCCATCTCCTGGGCCGACGGCAAGTTCTATGAAGCCATCTACCGCCCCGGCCTCGAAATCTTCGACCGCGTCGGCGGCGGCGACAGCTTCGCCTCCGGCCTCATCTACGGCTACCTCGCCGACGGTGACCCCGAAAAAGCCGTGAACTACGGCGCCGCCCACGGCGCCCTCGCCATGACCACTCCCGGCGATACCACCATGGCCACCAAAGCCGAAGTCGAAAAGTTGATGAAAGGCGGCGGCGCCCGCGTCGACCGCTGACCTACTTTCTTTTCACAAGAAAAGAAAGTAGGCAAAGAAAAGTGGGCTACCGGTGGCGTCGGTCACCGGGGCTGCTGGTCCCTTTTCGCAAGAAAAGAAAGTAGGCAAAGAAAAGTGAGCTCCCGGTGGCGCCGGTCACCGGAGTTGCTGGATTCCTTTTCGCAAGAAAAGAAAGCAGGCAAAGAAAAGTGAGCTGCCGGTGGCGCCGGTCACCCGGGCCGGGGACCGTCCCCGGGGGCGGTACCCGGAGTTTGTCGGCTCAGCGCACCGTCCCGCGCACCCCGAAGCGATGGCACTGGCTGATGTACTCCACCGCCTCTTCCCCCGAGTCCACCAGCTTGAACAAGTCCAGATCCTCCGGCGAAATCAGCCGCTCCTTCAACGGATGCTGCTTCAGCCACTCAATCAGGCCGCTCCAGAACTTTTTCCCCACCAGCACCAGCGGAATCCGGTTGATCTTCCCGGTCTGCATCATGGTCAGAACTTCAAAAAATTCATCGAAGGTTCCGAACCCGCCCGGAAAGACGATCACCGCCAGCGCGTATTTGAGAAAGCACACCTTCCGGGTGAAAAAGTAGTGAAAGGCAAGCTCCGTAGTCTGGTGCGGGTTGGGTTTCTGTTCGTGCGGAAGCTCAATGTTCAACCCGATCGAGCACCCCCCCGCTTCGTGCGCACCCCAGTTGGCCGCCCCCATGATCCCCGAACCGCCGCCGGTGATGACACCGTATCCGTTGCGCACCAGCAGCTCGCCGGTGGTCTTCGCCTCCTGAAACGGCACTTCGTCCTCCCGGATCCGGGCCGAACCGAATACCGCCACCAGCGTCTCCGGCTGCTTCGCCATCACCTCAAACGAGTCCACAAATTCGGCCATGATCCGCAGAATCCGCCAGGCGTCGGCCGCGATGAAATCATGGTTGTTGCTGGCGAACGTCAACTGCTTCGGCACTACACTTTCGTCCATGAAAGCCCCCTTCGCTTACGGTTCCGGAGCGGCCACCGGGGCCACCCCTTTCAGATTTTCCACCCTCAGCCAGATCAGCCACAACGAAAACATTCCGGTGCTCCGCCGACTCAGCTGAAAATCCTCCACCGGTCCGGCCTTCCGCCGCGCCGCCTCCTCCCGCAGATTCTTTTCCAGATACGCGGTGTTCAGCCAGTCCGTCGCCACATCATAGTCCCCGACGTTGGGCCGGTTCGGATTCCCGCTGACCAGCGGCAGCCAGTTGAACAAATACAACCCCCAGTTTTCGCTCTCCAGATTCCAGGCCGCCGGTTTCCCGGAGGAGGTCTTCTGCCCCGCGTAGGCCGGCGTGGCGCGCAGCGTCGAAGTCCGGCAGCCCGCCCCGGTCAGCAGCACTGCCGCCACCGTCACCATCACCATCAAAAGTTTCATTTCGAGTTCCTTTCCACCCATTGCGCAACCACCTCCCGGTCGCTGAACGCATAACAGACTCCCGCGATCTCCTGCGTCGTCTCGTGCCCTTTGCCCGCAATCAGAATCAGGTCCTCGCAGCCGGCGTTGCTCAGCGCAAGTTCAATGGCCCGTCTGCGGTCCGGCTCGAGCGTCAGCCGCTCCGGCGGCAGCCCCGCCACGATTTCCGCCATGATCGCCCGCGGCTCCTCGCTGCGCGGATTGTCGCTGGTGACCACCACCCGGTCCGCCAGTTCCAGTGCCACTTGCCCCATGCGCGGCCGCTTGCTCCGGTCCCGGTCGCCGCCGCAGCCGAAGACCACCCACAGCTTCCCCGTCGTCAGGGGCCGCAGCGTTGTCAGCACGTTGCGCAAGGCGTCGTCGGTGTGCGCATAATCGATCACGGCCGCGGCGCCGGAGGGCAGCAACCGCGTCTCCAGCCGCCCCGGAACCCGGACCGTGGCCAGCGCCTGCTGCAATGCATCGTGGTCAAAGCCCAGTCGGCGCCCGGCCAGAACGGCTCCTGCGGCGTTGTGCACGTTGTAGGCGCCGGGCAGGGGAATGGTGAAGCTCTCCTCCCCCAGCCGGAAGCGGCTGCCCCAGGCCTTCAGTTCGGCGAGCTCCAGCTTGCATTCGGCCTCCGGAGTGGTGCCGAAGCCGATCCGGCGTTCCGGAGCCAGCGCTTCCGCCAGCCTTCGGCCGGCCGGGTCATCCAGATTGAGCACGGCCAGTCCGTCCGGCGCGAGCAGTTCGGTGAACAGCCGCTTTTTGGCTTCAAAGTAGCGTTCCATGGTGCCGTGATAATCCAGATGGTCGCCGGAAAGATTGGTGAAAATCGCGGTGGCGAAGCGGCAGTTCCCGGTCCGGTACTGGTCGAGCGCGTGGCTGGACATCTCCAGAAAGACCCGGCGGCACCCGGCGTCGGCCATCGCCCGCAGCAGTTGGAAAAAGCGTCGGGCCGGCGGCGTGGTCCGGTCCGCGGGACAACTCCGGTCGCCGATCCGGTACTCCACGGTACTGATCAAACCCGCTCCGGGATCTAGCGCGTGCAGCAGAAAGGCGGTGGTGGTTTTGCCGTTGGTCCCGGTTACCGCGTGCAGTTCAAGTTCCCGGTCCGGGAAGTGGTGAAACGCCTGATACAGCAGCGCCAGCGCCCGGTAGGGGTCGGACACCTGCCAGTAGCCGACTCCGGGGAGCGGAGTTTCCGGCAGCTCGCGCACCACCACCAGCCGGGCGCCCCGGGCGACCGCCTCCGGCGCAAAGGTCGCGCCGTCGCAGCGCGCCCCCGGAACGGCGACGAAGATCGAATTTTCCGCTGCCCGGCGCGAATCTTCGGTAACTCCCCAGACCGGGAAGTCCGAAAATTGAGATTCGGCGAGCAGCACCGGTTGCAGCACCTGCCGGAATTGCGAGGCCAGCTGCTCCGCGTCGAGCGGGGGCAGGGCGTACTCCAAATGGAGCCCCCGCGACCCTTTGAGCAGCACGGTGTCGCCGGGCCGGACCCGATCGGCCAGTTCCGGCGCGGCAAAGCGGGCGTCGGCGACGGCGGCAACGCCCGCCTCTCCGGCCCACGGCGTGGCCGTCAGC
>CASFRF010000004.1 GCA_949297015.1 uncultured bacterium | reverse complement strand
GGACGGTGCCGCTGCGGGTCACGCTGCCCGCGGGCAGCCGCTTCTTCACGCTGGTGATCGAGGATGAGTCCGGAGCCCGGGTGCGGAATCTGGCCGGAGCGTTCCCGGTGGAGGACTACCGGGTCGGCGGCAGCGCGGAGTCACCGGAGGTGGAGGTCAAGTGGGACGGCCTTGACGACTGGGGCAAACCGGTGGCGCCGGGGCGTTACCGGGTGCGGGGACTGGCCTCGCCGGGGCTTTCGGCGGAGCTGGATATGTGCTACTACAACCCCGGTCATCCGCCGTGGGGCAATCTGGCCGGAACCGGAGCCTGGGGCGCCGATCACCACGCGCCGCGCTGGGTGCGCCGCGCCGGGGACTGGATGGTTCTGGGCTGGGACTTCGCCGAGGGCGGCAGCGGAATCATCGGCGTGGATGCCGAAGGGAACAAGCGCTGGGGCGAGAACCGCGGCGCGGCGGTGCTGGGGGCCGACGCGAAGTACGCCTACGCGGTGATCAACAGCTGGTACGGCGGCGGCCGGCTCTGCCGGTTCGACGCCCGGACCGGCAAGCCCGCGCCCTTTGTGTTGAACGGCCGGGAGCGGCAGTTTGAGTTGCCGGTCTCCGAGCTGGCCGGGGAGTTCATGCCGAAACCGGTGGCCGAGAAGAAGGCGGCGACGATGTCGATGGCCGAGAGTTCACCGGCCTCCGCGCTGGCCTCCGACGGCGAGGTGCTGGTCATGTCGCTGGTCCGGGGCGATCTGCTGGTGCTCGATGCGCAGAGCGCCGAGCGGCGGCAGGTCCTGCCGGTGCGCGAGGTTGCGGCGCTCTCCTTTGCGCCGGACGGTACGTTGTACGGGATTGTCGGCGGCAAGCCCGCGCGGATTTCGCTGACGGATGGGCGGGTCGAGATGCTGCCGCTGTCCGGAATCGGGCTGGCGGTGGACATCACGGTCAACGAGGACGGGGAGATCGCGATTCTGGACGGCGGCCCGGATTCGCAGTTGAAGATTTACGATCAGCAGGGAAAACTGCTGCGCACGGCCGGACGCCGGGGCGGTCGGCCGTTGAGCGGAGAATTCGATTCCGAGGCGCTGATGCAAGGCAGCTCCGCGGCATTTGACGCCCGGGGCCGGATCTGGGTTACCGAGTGCTGGGATTACCCGCGCCGGGTTTCGGTCTGGGAGAAGAGTCCCTGGTGGTCGTGGAGCAGCCGGGGGCGGCTGTATCGCGACTACGTCGGCAACACCGGTTACGCCGGGACCGGCGGCTTCCTGGACGAGACCGAGCCCGACTACGCCTATATCGGACCGGTGGAAATGAGGCTGGACCGCGACGACCGCAGTTACGAGGTGACCCGGATTTTGTGGGTGCCGGACGAGTCCAAGAATCAGGCCTTCCCGCTGCTCTGCACCACGCCGCACTGGTTCGCCAACGCCAGTTTCACCACCAGTTCCGCCTCCGGGCAAGAGCGCAAGTATCTGTTCTTCTACGACAAAACCAGAACGGTCTATCTGCCGTTCGACGACCATTATCAGCCGGTGGCGGCGATCGGACATCTGGGCGATCTGCCCGAGTCGATCCGGACCCGGCTGTTCGCCGACGCGGATCCGAAGGACGGTTTTTTCTGGAACGACCGGAACTTTGACGGCGCCATCCAGCGCGATGAGGTCGAGCTGGTCAACGGCGGACACGGTTTCACCCGCTCGATGACCGACTGGGGCAACCGGCTGGGCGATCAGCTGGATATCTACGTCAACGGCATCTTCCGGTTCGATCCGGTGGGCTTTGCCGAAAACGGCGCGCCGCTGTACGGCCCGGCGGGCAAACACAAACTCGCCGCCGAGGATCAGGGCGATCTGGTGCCGGTGCCGGACAGCGATACGCTGCTGGCGCTGAGTTTCGACGGTTTCCCGCAGCGGACCCGGGGACTGCTCGGATACGATCGGAAGGATGGACGGCAGCTCTGGAGCTATCCGAGTCTCTACCCCTCGGTTCACGGTTCGCACCGGGCGCCGATGGCCCGCCCGGGCCTGCTGATCGGACCGCTGAAGATCACCGGCACCGCCCGGATTGACGGCGGGCTCGGCGACGTCTTCATGGTGCGCGGCAATCTCGGCGAGGACTACTACTTCACCACCGACGGACTCTACATCGGCAAGATGTTTCAGGATTGCCGGCTTCCCGGCGGCGGATTGCCCGATGACGACCGGGGCAAAATCGCGCTCGACGACCTCTCCGGTGGCGGCGAGCCGTTCTGCGGCTGGTTCGGCAAACTGGCGGACGGCCGGGTGCTGGCCACGGTGGCTTTTGTCCGGCAGGCCGGGACCATCATCGAGGTCAAGGGGCTGGAGCAGGTCAAGCGGCTGCCGGCGTTCACGCTGGAGCTGAGCCCCGAGGAGCTCGCCGCCTGCATCGCCGACAATCAGGCTCGGAGTGCCGCAGCGGCCGCCGCCCGGGCGATCCGGGTCGGGAAAATGATCGGCAACAACTTTGCCGCGCTGCCGGTCAACGAGGTGAAGCAGCCCGGGAATCCGGTCTCGGCCAAGGTCCGGCTGGGCTACGACGAACGGAATCTCTATGTGCAGTACGAAGTGGCCGATCCCTCGCCGATGCGCAACTCCGGGAACGATTACCGGAAGCTGTTCAAGACCGGCGACGCGGTCGATCTGATGCTGGAGGCGGCGCCGGGGCGACCGCTCCGGCTGCTGTTCTCGAAGTTTGAAGGCAAGCCGGTGGCCGTCCTGACCGAAGTGAAGAAGCCCGATGCGCGACCGGAGGTCCGGTACGTCTACCACTCGCCGGTGATGAACTACCCGGTCGACCGGGTGGAGGTGCTCACTTCGGCCCGGGTGAAGATCGACAGCGCCACCGACCGCTATACGGTCACCGCCACGGTGCCGCTGGCCGAGCTGGGGCTCCGGATTCAGCCGGGGATGAAGCTTCGGGGCGACCTCGGAATCATCGCCTCCGACGCCGAAGGCACGGTCAACACCGCCCGGATCTACCGGTTCAACCGGGACACCAATCTGGTCAACGACCTGCCGGGCGAGGCGCAGCTCGATCCGAAAAAGTGGGGTGAGATCGAGTTTGCCCGTTGACAACTTGACAGATCCGCACCGCCGAGGTATAATATATCTCTGATCTGACCCGGGTTCCGGCTTCCGGCCGGCACCCGGCGTGATGAAATATGAGGATGGAGCGACGATGGGGACTGTAACGTGTGACCGCCGGTCGTTTCTGCTGGACGGCAGACGGCGACTGCTGATCTCCGGCGAAGTGCACTATGCGCGTTCGTTGCCGGAGGAGTGGCCGGGATTGCTGGATCGTTGCCGCGCCTGTGGACTTGACGCGGTGGCCTCCTATGTCTTCTGGAATTTTCACGAGCCGGAGCGCGGGGTCTATGACTTCAGCGGGCGGCGTGATCTGGGGTGCTTCCTGCAACTGTGCGCGGAACGCGGACTCAAGGTGATTCTGCGCCTGGGCCCCTACTGTTGCGCGGAGTGGAACTACGGCGGCTTCCCCTCCTATCTCCGGGATGAGCCGGGGATTGAGATCCGCACCTGGAATGCCCCCTACATCGAGCGGGCCGAGCGCTATCTGCGGCGTCTGGCCGAGGTGGTCCGCCCCTGGTTGTATTCCAACGGCGGCCCGGTGATTCTGGTGCAGATCGAGAACGAGTACAACAATGTGGCCGCCCGTTACGGCGAGGCTGGGAAGCGGTATCTGGCCTGGATGGCGCAGCTGCCCCGGGCGCTGGACCTGACCGTGCCGGTGCTGATGTGCGAGGGGGCTGCCCCGGGCGCGATTGCGGCGCTGAACGGATTTTCGCTGGATGATCGCCGGATCGCCGAATTCCGCGCCGCCCATCCGGGGTTGCCGTTGAGCTGGACCGAGTGCTGGACCGGGTGGTACAACACCTGGGGGTACCGTCACCATTACCGGAGTGCCCGCAATCTGGGATTTCATCTGCTGCGGTTTCTGGGGCACGGCGGGAGTTTCTGGAACTACTACATGTGGCACGGCGGCACCAACTTCGGGCGCAATTCGATGTATCTGGGGACTACCGCTTATTCGTTCGACGCGCCGCTGGACGAGGGCGGCGAACCGACGGCCAAAGCCTTTTATCTGGCCGGACTGCACGAGATTCTGCACCGGTGGGAGCCGGTGCTGCTGGCGGGCGAACCCCGGGTGGAGGTGGATACGGCCGAATGCCGGCGCGTGGTCTGGTCCGGTGAGGCCGGACGTCTGGAGTTGGAGCTGGAGCTGAAAAAGCAGCGTGGCGCATTGCGCGGGAACGGGCACGAAATCTGGGTTTCCGACCACGAGTGCGAATGCGCTGCGCCCTGCTGGTGCGACGGCGGCGGCGGTCGCGACTGGGAGTTCGCCCGCGAGCCGCGCCCCGCCGAACGCCGCGATGCGGTCTTTTCGACGGAGGTCTGCGAGCAGTTGACTTTGACCCGCGACCGCTCCGATTACTGCTGGTATGCAGCGGAGGCCGAAGTGACGACTCCGGGCCCGCAGCTGCTCACCTTGGAGGCCGCGGCCGACTTGGTTTATGTCTACTGGGATGGCGAACTGCTGGGCAGCACCCCGCTGCCGCTGGCGGAAAACCGGGGGCCGACCGGGGAGGGGGCGATGACGGTCGGCGGCGGCAGTTCACTGGAGCGTACGGAGGGGCAGTACGGGGTGCAGTTCGCGTTCTCTGCCGCGGCGGGACGCCACCGGCTGGAGATCTGGTGTGTGTCGCTCGGGCGATGCAAGGGGGACTGGATGATCTCCGGACCGATGAACACCGAATGCAAGGGGCTCTGGCGTCCCGTCCGGCTCAACGGGCGGGCGCTCGGCCCCTGGCGTCAGTATCCGGGATTGTGCGGTCCCGGCGCGTGGAGCCGGAGTCCGGCGGCGGGTCCGCAGTGGTTGCGGACCACGATTCCGGTGGCGCCCGATGTGCTGGCCGCGGCGATCGACTTCCGGCTGGCGGCGACCGGTCTGGGCAAAGGCTTTCTCCGCTGGAATGGATTCGAGCTGGGGCGGCATTGGCTGCTGCCCGGACACGGCTACGGCGCCGACGAGTCGTGGCAGGATGCGGCGCTGGACGGGCTGACGCTGGGGCCCGACGGCGAGCCGACGCAGGCGTATTATCGGATTCCGCCGACGCTGGTCGCCGCGGAGAACCGGTTGGAGATTTTTGAGGAGCAGCAGGCCGATCCCCGACGGATCCGCCTGGAGTTCCGGGTCGGAAAAACGTCCGCCGAACCGGCGGCCAAACAAGGAGATGAGTGAAGATGAAGAAGGCGATGGTGATGTTGACGATGCTGTTCGGGGTGAGCGCCGCGGTGCTGGCCGACTTCGGTCAGGATCTGAGCAAGGCGAATGCGCTGTTGCTGAAGAATCAGCCGGCGGAGGCCCGCGCCGCTTACGAGCAGCTGCTGAACGCGCCCGAGGCGGCCCCCTCCAATCCCAAGCGCGACCTCTACAACCGGATCGCCACCACCTATCTGGTGCAGGAGGATGCGGAGAATGCGGCCAAGGCCATCGCCTCGGCCCGGGCGCTGACCGACAAGATCCACCCCAACACCTCGGCCGAGACCGATATCGCCGAGGGACGGCTGCTGCTGCTCAAGAAGGATTATCCCGGGGCGCTGGCGATGTTCGACCGGGTGTTGAAACTGGAGTATCAGCACTCGTTGTTCAAGTCCAAGGCCCAGCTTTATGCCGCCTACACGTTGCTGGCCCAGGAGCAGAAGGAGGCGGCCAAGGCGGCGTTTGAGGCGGTGCTCAAGTATCCGCAGATCTTCGGCGAGGTCAAGAAGGAGGCCGAGGCCAAGGTGGCCGAGCTCGCCAACTGATTCCGGCGCCGGAGTCACGGCAGCGCCCGGGAGCTTCCGGTGCGCTGCCGGTTCTGCCGATAAAAAAACCGCCCCGGATTTTCCGGGACGGTTTTTTCGTCGGTACGCGGCAGCTTACCGGGCGTAGTACTCAACCACGCTCATAATCTTGACATTGACCGGGATCTCCTCGATCTGAGGCATCCGGACCAGCGTCGCCTTGAGGTTCTCCAGATCCACTTCCAGATACGGCGGGATGGTGGAGTTGCCCTTCTTGGCGGCCTCGGCTACGGCCGGGGACTTCTCCGCATTGATGCTGATCACCTGGCCCTCCTTGAGCTGGCAGCTGGCGCGGTCGACCCGCTTGCCGTCCACCAGAATGTGGCCGTGATTGACATACTGCTTGGCCGCGAAGATGGTCGGGGCGAAACCGGCGCGGAAGACCAGCGCATCCAGCCGGGTCTCCAGCGAACGGAACAGTTTTTCGTGGGTCTGGCCCAGACCGGCCTTGGCTTTGTGATAGGCGATCTGGAGCTGCTTTTCGCTGATCGCGTAGTAGTTGCGCAGCTTCTGCTTTTCCAGCAGCAGTTCACCGTAGGTGGAGAGCTTCTGACGACGGCCCTTGCCGTGCGGACCGGCCGGATACGGACGCTTGACGCTCGGGCACTTGGGGTCGCCCCAGAGGCACTGGCCGATGCGGCGGCAGAACTTGTGTTTCGCTTGACTTGCGGTTGCCATAACCATCCCTTTCCAAATATGTTGGTTGTGCGTCCGGACGGGTGTCAAGCCCGTTCCTTTCTGGGGCCCGTCCGACGCGGATATTCCATTACTATATCACAATCCGGCGCTTTTGCAAGCGCAGGATCGGGAAAATTCTCAGGGCTCGCGGATCGCTTCGTCCAGCGCCTTGATCAGCGGATTGATCAAATACTGGATGACCGAGCGCTCGCCGACCTTGATCTCGGCGGTGAGCCGCATGCCCGGGGTCAGCGGCGCCCCCTTGGCCGAGCCGGTGAAATCCCCGGAGTAGACGATCCGGGCCCGGTAGTAGGAGCCGGGCAGCCCTTCGCCGGAACGGGACTCCTCGGCGCTGCGGGTAAAGGCGTCCTGCGACAGGTTGACCACCTTGCCGTCCAGCGTGCCGTTCTGCTGGAAGGGGAAGGCGTCGAACTTGAGCCGGCACTGATCCCCCAGCTTGACGATGCCGATGTCCTTGGCCTGAATGTCCACCTCGGCCTCCAGCGGCACATTGACCGGAACCAGCGTGATCAGCGACTCCGCCTCGCGCACCGCCGAGCCCTCCTGAAAGGGGGCGATCTCGTGAACCACCGCGTCACAGGGGGCGCGCAGCTCGAACTGCTTGTCCAGCATCTCCGATTTGGGGATCGCCTTCTCCACTTCGATCAACTGCCGCTCGACCTCGACCAGCTCTTCGCCGATCTGCCGCCGCCAGTCGGCCAGAAAGGTGTTCTTCTCCGCCCGGAGCGCCGCCAGCTGGTGCTGGTATTCGGTGATCTGAATGCGCTGCTCGTCCACCTGCAGCGCCATGCCGATCACTTGGATCTGCGTGCTCAGCAGATCCTTGGTGGAGGTGGCGCCGACCCGCTCGAGGTCGGCGAAGATCTTCTCGATCTGATCCACCTTGAGCTGCCGGTCGTTGTATTTGCGGATGCTCTCCAGCATGGCGGAGATGGTGTTTTCGTAGCGGTTGATGTTCTCGTCGTAGGTGTTGATCTTCTCCTGATAATTGAGCGTCCGCGCCTGATGGATCAGCTTCTGCAGCCGGTAGTCGACGGAGTCTTCCTCCCCCGCCGGCGGCGTGAAGGGCCGGTTCTCCTGCTCCGCCAGCAGCCGGGCCCGCTGTGCCAGCAGGCTGCTGCGCTGCTCCCGAAGCCGCTCCAACTCCGCCAAGTTGATGGTGCGGTCGAAGGTGAACAGGATCTGACCGGCCTTGACCCGGTCGCCCGCCTGCACATGGACCTTTTCGATCACCGTGCGCTCCAGCGGCTTCATGGTGATGTTGGGCCGGGTGGTGACCAGTTTGCCCTGGGCGGTGACGATTTTGTCGACCTTGGCCCAGAAGGTCCAGGCCACGCCGATGATCAGCAGCGCGAAGACCACCAGCCAGACGGTGTGCGCCGGCAGCGGCACCGGGCGCGATTCGAGCCAGATCGCATCGGGCTGGAAGTCCTGAATCGGACCCTCCTGGCGGTTCCTGAAAAACTTAAACATCCTCCACCCCCATTTGCTGTTTCCAGAAGTCGGCATAGATGCCGTTTTGAAGCATCAGCTGGGCGTGCGTTCCCTGCTCGACCACCTCCCCCTGGTCCATGACCAGAATCACGTCCGCCCGGCAGAGCACCGAGAGCCGGTGCGAGATGATCAGCATGGTCCGGTTGCGGCCGATCTGCTTGAGATTCCGGCGGATCAACGTTTCGCTTTCGGGATCGAGCGCGCTGGTCGCTTCGTCGAAGATCATGATCCGGGGGTTCGGCAGCAGCGCCCGGGCGATGGCCAGACGCTGACGCTGGCCGCCGGAGAGGTTCGAGGCGTTCTCCTCGAGCATCGATTCATACCCCCGGGAGAGCTTCTGGATGAACTCGTCGGCGCCGGCCAGCCGGGCGGCGTAGATCACCTCTTCCATCGAGGCGTCCTTCTTGGTGACGGTCAGATTCTCGCGGATGGTGCCCGAGAAGAAGTAGTTGTCCTGCAGCACCACGCCGATGTTGCTGCGCAGCGAGGCGCGGTCGATCTCCCGGATGTCGATCCCGTCGTACTTGATGATCCCGCCCTGAAGCGGATAGAGTCCCTGCATCAGTTTGGTCACCGTGGTCTTGCCCGAGCCGCTGCGGCCGACCAGCCCCACCGTGGTGCCGGGCGGCAGGTGGAAGTTGAAGTTCTTGATGACCACCGGGCCGTCGGCGGTGTACTGGAAACGCAGATTCTCCAGCGAGATTTCGCCGCGCAGCTGGTGGTGGAGATTGCCGCCGACCTGTTCCGGACGGGTGTTCATCACCACCCCCAGCATCTTGACCGAGAGCGCGGTCTGCTGGTATTCGTGGACCAGCCCGACGATGCGCACCAGCGGGCTGGTGACCCGGCCGGAGAGCATCTGGAAGGCGATCAGGGCGCCGACCGAAAGCACGCCGTCGAAGACCGAGTGCGCCCCCACCCAGATGATCGCCACGAACATCAGTTTTTCCAGCAGCTGGCTGATGGTGCGGGCCACCATCGAGATCTTGGCCACCCGGAAGTAGCGGGTGATGGCGAAGGCCGCGGTGTCGTTCCATTTGCGCTGCTGCGCCGGTTCCAGGGCCAGGGATTTCACCGTACGGATGCCCTGAATGGTTTCGACCAGCATCCCCTGCCGCTTGCCTTCGGCCAGGTACAGCTCCTCCAGCCGTTGCTGGAAGGGTTTGATCAGCAGCGCGATGACCAGCGCCATTAAAAAGGTGAAGAACAGCACCAGCAGCGTCAGCTTGACGCTGTAGATCAGCAGGAACGGCAAAAACACCGCCAGCGAGATCAGTTCCAGCATCGAGTAGAACAAGTTGCCGCTCAGGAAGGAGCGGATCTTTTCGGTCTGCTGCATGTGCTTGATCAGCACGCCCGAGGAGATCCGTTCGTAGAAATCCACCGGCAGGCTCAGCAGTTTGGCGAAGGTCCGGGTGGCCAGCCGGATGTCGATCCGGTTGGTGGCGTACAGCAGAAAGTAGTTCTGCAGAAACTCCAGAATCGCGTTGCCGAGCAGCAGCACCACCACGATCACCCCCAGCACGGTCAGCGTGGTGTAGGAGCGGTGCAGCAGCACTTTGTCCACCACCAGCTGGAAGAACAGCGGAATGGCCAGCCCGATCAGGCTGACCGCCAGGATCGCCAGCGCCACCTGGAAGAGCAGGGTCTTCTGGCGGTAGAACTCCGGCAGGAACCAGCGGAGCCGGAAGGGCTGATTTTCGTCGAGCAGCGAATAGCGCTTTTTGAAGATCAGCACCTCGCCGCTGTACTCCGCGCGGTACTGCTCCTCGTCGATGAAGAAGATCCGGCTGTCGCCCTCCATCCGGGTCGGATCCCAGACTCCGAGCTCCAGCCGGGGGCGCGCTCCGGCTTCATCCTCCGACTCCGGCTGCCGCTGCCGGACGCCGCAGAAGACCACCGCCTTGCCGTCCTGCCGGAACCCCATGACCGGGTAGATGTTCTGCAGTTTGGGCAGCCGCGCGAACCGGATGCGGCCGAGGTGGGTGGCGAAGCCGAGGTCCTCGGCCATCTTGCGCAGCAGCCGCAGCGGGGCCTCCTGCTCGTGAATCGCGTATTCGTGGCGGAGACGGTTGACGTCGGTCACTTCCCCGTGGTGGCGGGCGATGGCGGCCAGACAGTAGAGCGCGGTGTGGCGCCCGTCGGCCGAGAAACCCGAATTGCTCAGATTGCGCAGATAGACCGCGCTTCCCGACCACGATTTGGTCAGCTGCTCCGGGGTGAGGAAGAGCATCTTCCCGGTGGTCTGGCTCAGCGGATCGAAGATCGCCAGCCGCGGACTCTCCGCCGGATTGATCGACCGCCGGACCCCCAGAAACAGCACCCAGTTGCCGTTGTTGAGCGCCAGCAGGATCGGCGCGCCGAAATAGGAGAGCAGCTCCTCGCCGTCGACGTCGTTCCGGGCTTCGGGCCGGAGTTTGAGTTTTTCCGCCAGGGCGATGACCCGGGCGCGGACAGATTCAACGGTGTCAGCGGCGTCAAAATCCTCCAGCAGCGCCTCCAGGTTGGTTCCCTCGGGCAGCAGCTTGATGATTTCACGCAGACAGCCGACCGCTGTTTCCCGATTTTGTGAAACCGCGTGCTCTTCCGGCATCTGGAAATCCTTGACTTGTTCGAGATTTACAACTTCGCCCCCCGGCGAAGAATCCGGGTAATGTATCACCGGGAAAAGTTTCTGTCAAGTCCGCAGTCCCGGCGCAGCCCGGCAAGTTCCGTCGGCGTGAGTTCGCGCCAGCCCCCGACCGGCAGTCCCTCCAGCCGCAGATCGCCCAGCGCCACCCGGCAGAGCCGCGCGACTTCGCCGCCGACGGCCGCCACCAGCCGCCGGATTTCGCGGTTCTTCCCCTCGTTGAGCTCAAAGCGATACTTCCGCGGCGCGAGCTCGGTGACCGTCAGCACGCGGAGCAGTTCGCCCCGGTCCCGGATCCCGGCCCGGATCCGTTCGAGTCCGGCTTCGGTCAGCGGGGCCCGGGTGGTGACCACATACTGTTTGCGCAGCTCGAACCGCGGATGGGTCAGGGCGTGAACCAGTTCGCCGTCGTTGGAGAACAGGAGCAGTCCCTCGCTGTTCTTGTCCAGCCGCCCGGCCGAGAACAGCCGCCCGGAGTCCGGAATCAGCTCCCGGGCGAGTTTTTCCGCGTGCGGATCGGCGTTGCTGCAGACGTACCCCCGGGGTTTGTGCAGCACATAGTATCGTTTCTCCGGCGGCGGTGCCGTCACCGGCCGACCGTCGAATTCGACCCGGTCGCCGGGTTCGACCCGGGTCCCCGGTTCGCGGACGGTCACGCCGTTGACCCGGATCCGGCCCGCGGCGATCCAGTCGTCGGCGCGGCGGCGGGAACCGAGCCCGGCGCTGCTTAAAAATTTGTTCAGTCTTTCCGCCATAACGGCGATTGCCTTTCTCGTCAAATGTGATATGTTACACGCCAAACGGCCGTTTGTCCAGCCGGATCACACCAAAAACACGGAGAGTTGGTTCGCCATGGAGGGAAAACTGTATCTGATCGCCACGCCCATCGGCAATCTGGAGGACATCACGCTGCGGGCGCTGGAGACGCTGCGCAGCGTCGATCTGGTGGCGGCCGAGGACACCCGGCGGACTCGGCAGCTGCTGAGCCACTTTGAAATCCACGCCCGTTTGATCAGCTATCACGCCTTCAACGAGCACCGGGCCACCGAGCCGCTGCTGGACCGGGTGCAGGCCGGGGAGCGCGTCGCCGTGGTCTCCGACGCCGGAACGCCGGCGGTGGCCGACCCCGGGTTTCATCTGGTGCGCGAGGCGGTGCGGCGCGGCATCGAGCCGGTGGTGATTCCCGGGGTTTCGGCGCTGACCTTCGCGGCCACGGCGGCGGGGTTGCCGGTCGACAAGTTCGCCTTTTACGGCTTCGTTCCGGTCAAGGCGGGGCGGCGGCGGAGCTTTCTGGAGCGACTGCTCCGGGGCGGCATCACCGCCTTCTGCTTCGAGTCCCCCTACCGGATCGGGCGGACGCTCCGGGAGCTGGCCGGGCTGGCGCCGACCGCCGCGGTGGCGCTGATCCGCGAGGCGACCAAGGTGCACGAGGAGATCCGCCGCGGCAGCGCCGCCGAACTGGCCGCCGCGCTGGGCGACGGCCCCGGCCGCGGCGAGTATGTGCTGGGCGTCTACCTCCCGGCCGATGCGGAGCCGGAGGAAGACCCGGAGTCGGAGGAGGAGCCGGAGGCGGCCAGCCGGGCCGAGACCAGGCGGTCCCGGTCGCAGTAGTCGCGGTGGATGACGAGATCGCGCCAGCGGCCGTCGGCGGCCAGCAGGTCGCGGAAGCGCCCCCCTTGGGTCTCGCCGAGTTCCCAGATCGCCCCGGCCCCGGGATTCAGATAGTCGGGCGCGGCGTCGGCGCTGCGCCGCAGCAGGGCCAGCCCCTGATCGGGAGCGACCAGCGCCAGTTTCGGTTCAAAATCCCGCACCGAACGGGGCAGTTCGGCGTATTCGGTCTCCGAGACGTAGGGCAGATTGGCGGCCAGAAAGTCGAAGCGGCGCCCCTCCAGCTCCGAGAAGAGATCGCCGTGGACCAGTTCCACGCGCGACTCCAGCTGATACTTCGCCCGGTTGCGCCCGGCCACGGCCAGCGCCGCCGGACTCAGTTCGACTGCGGTGACCCGCACGTCGGGCCGGGCGCAGGCGGTGGCCAGCGCGATGGCGCCGGAGCCGGTCCCCCGTTCGAGCAGCGCGGCTCCCGGCGGCAGCTGCTGCAGCAGGAATTCGACCAGCAGTTCGGTTTCGGGGCGGGGGATCAGGGTGTCGGGGGTGACCTCCAGCTCCAGCTCCATGAAGTAGGCCCGGCCGGTCAGGTAGGGCAACGGCTCGCCGGTGAGCCGGCGTTCCAGCCAGAGGGTCAGGCGGGGGCGCAGCGCGGCGGGAATTTCGCGGCCGGCGGCGTACCATTCGGCGCGGCCGGTTCCGGCCAGTTCGGCCAGCAGCGAGGCGGCCTCGGCGACGGGAGATTCGATCCCGGCTGCAGCGAGCCGCCGGGCCAGTTCGGCGACGGTGGTCACCGGTGGAAGGTCGCGATCGGTTGAGCTGTTCATATCCGCATAATATACTCCGGGCGGCGGGGGTTTGCAAGAGTTCCGGCTCCGCGGGGATAAAGTTCAAAGATTTGCGGCAAAAACGGTTGCAGCCGGAACGCCGGCGGTGTATAGTATGTTTGATATAACCGAAACCGGAGAAGATACCATTATGGCTATTGAAGTATCGTACATTCTGATCACCCCCTACAGTCTGTTGAAGTCGCGCACCGGCGGCATTATCGCCCGGCTGATGTCGCGCACTGATCTGGAGTTCATCGGCGCCCAGATGCTCGCCTTTTCCAAGGAGCTGGCCGAGCAGTACGGCGCCCATCTGGAGAGCAGCATCGCGCCAAATTCCCCCCAGGTGGCGAAGCTGCTGGCCGACTATGTGCGCCGGAATTTCCCCCCGCGCGAGGACGGCAAGCAGGAGCGCTGTCTGATGCTGCTGTTCCGCGGCGAGGACGCCTGCCGCAAGCTGACCGAGATCACCGGGCGGCTCTCCCCCCATTCGCCGCGCGAGCTGCAGTCCGGGGAGTCGATCCGCGACACCTACGCCGATATGGTCGAGGACAAGGACAATCCGGAGATCATCCGCTATTTCGAGCCCGCGGTGCTGACCCCGCCGTCGAGCGAGTCGGCGATGCTCAAGCTCAAGATGTTCGCCGATTTCGCCTCCACCGCGCCGAATCTGATCGACAACGCGGTCGGCTCCGACGCGGGGGACGAGCGGACGCTGGTCATCATCAAGCCGGACAACTGGCGGCGGCCGTCGAGCCGTCCGGGCAACATCATGGATATGCTCAGCCGGACCGGACTGCGGATCGTCGGCTGCAAGGTGCACCGCATGACCGTGGCCGACGCGCTGGAATTTTACGGTCCGGTGCAGGAGGCGCTGCGTTCCAAGCTGGCTCCGAAAATCGGTGAAAAGGCCCGGGCGTTGCTGGAGAAGGAGTTCTCGCTCTCCCTCCCGGCCGAGACCGCCGAGGAGTTGACCCGCAGCGTCGGGATCCCCTATGCCGACGACCAGTTCTCGCAGCTGATCGAGTTCATGTCCGGCCGCCGGCCGGAGCTGTGCACCGAGTCGGAGAAGACCACGCAGGGCGCCGCCAAGTGCCTGATTCTGATCTACGAGGGCAAGGATGCGATCCGCAAGATCCGTTCGGTGCTCGGCCCCACCGATCCGGGCAAGGCACCGGGCGGCACCGTGCGCCGCGATTTCGGCAGCGACGTGATGGTCAACACCGCGCACGCCTCCGATTCGCCCGAGAGCGTCCGGCGGGAGATGGGCATCGTCCGGATCGAGCGCAATTCGCTGAGCGCCCGGATCTACGAGTTTCTGGCCGAGAGGTGCTGACCATGAAGTGGAGCGAGCTGCTGCAGCGCCGGACCGTCCGCCGTTTTGATCAGAAGGAGGTCCCCGAAAAGGCTTTGCGCCGGATGCTGAATGCGGCGCGCCTGGCCTCCTGCGGCGGCAATTTTCAGCATCTGCGGTATCTGGTGATCCGGCGTCCGGAGCTGGCCCGGCTGGTCTTCAACGAGACCAGTTACGGCGGTCATGTTCGCCCCGGCCGGACCCCGCACTGGGGCGTCGACGCGCCGCAGGTGTTCATCGCGGTGGTGGCTCCGGCCAATCCCGGGACCACCATCATCGCCGACGCCGGGGCGGCCGTTCAGAGCATGGAGTTCGCCGCCTTCGATCAGGGGCTGGGCAGTTGCTGGCTGGGCGCCTTTGACCGGGCCCGGGTCACCCGGCTGTTGCAGCTGCCGGTGGACCGGGAGCTGCTGTTCCTGCTGGCGGTGGGGTATCCGGCCGAGTCGCCGGTGGCCGAGGACATCCCGGCCGGCGCGCCGACGAAGTACTATCTGGATGGCTCCGACGTGCTGCACGTCCCCAAATACACGGTGGATGCGATCACCGAGTGGCGTTGATGACTGCGCACCGCCCTCCAGCTGTCCGGCTCTGGCTGCCGCTGATGGTGGCGGTCGGTTTTCTGCTCCGGCTGGGGGTGGCGTGGCCGGGGCTGGAACGGGGGGCGCTGTCGGCGTTTTCCCGCCCGGACACCCCCGGGTATCTCGGCCCGGCGCTGGCGTTGGCGGCGGGCGAGGGGTATTTGAATGAACCCGGGGGGACGCCCAGCGTGACCCGCGCTCCGGGATTTCCGGCGCTGGCGGCGCTGGTCCTCCGGCTGGCCGGAAGCGACCCCTGGGAGGCGTTGTCGGTGACGCTCTGCGCACTCGGCGCACTGACCGCCGTGGGCGTGTTTCTGGCCGGGCGTGAGGCGGGGGGCGACGCCGTCGGACTGGTGGCGGCGGCGCTGTACAGCTGCAATCTGACCGCGCTGGCCAATGCTCCGCTGCTGCTGAGCGACACCTGCTTTACGCTGGTGATCGCCTTTCAACTCTACTGGCTGCTCCGGTTCCGGCGGGAAAAACGCTGGTGGCAGTTCCCGGTGGTGCTGGCGTTGGCGGCGCTGGCGACGCTGATTCGACCGATCGAGATCGCCTGGCTGCTGCCCGGACTGGTGCTGCTGGCGGCGCTGCCGGGATTGACCTGGCGCCGCCGGTTGCTGGCGGGCGGAGTCGGGACGGCGCTCTTCTTCGCGATTCTGTTTCCCTGGCAGTACCGCAACGCGCAACTGGGGGCGGGGTATTGCATCGACGTCAACACCGGGGCCATGTACCATCAGAACGGCGCGATGATTCTGGCCGCCGCGCACGGCACCTCCTACGAGCAGGAGAAACAGCGGCTGATCGCCGAGTGCGACGCGCTCTTTGAAGATCGTGAGCGTTTCCCCGACGAAAAGAGCCGGGTCGATTACCGGCTGACCCGGCTGCGCGAGATCATTCTGGCTCATCCCGGCTGCTGGCTGCGGGGCCATTTCCAGCCCGCCGTGCTGCTGCCCGACGCCCCGGCCTTTTTCGAGAATCTGGGGGTGACCAGCCCCGGCCGGGGAACGCTGCAGGTGCTGCAGCAGGAGGGGGTGATGGCGGCGGTGAAACACTACTTCGGGCCCCGCTGGTACTGGCTGCTGGCGGCGCTGCTGCCGCTGCTGGCGGTGGTGGGGATCACCTATCTCGGGGCGGCGATGATGGGGATCCGGTATCTCTGCACCTGGCGGCGCAACTGGTACTGGCTGTTGCTGATCCTGGCGTTCATCGAGTATTTTCTGTTTCTGCCGGGCCCGATTACGGTGCCCCGTTACCAGCTCCCGGCGCTGCCGCTGCTGACGGTGCTGGCGGCGCTGGCCGGGAGCCGGTGGCTGGCGGTTCGGCGGTCGTGTCGAAAGGAGTCGCTCCGGAACGGTTCCGGGGCGCAGGAGAAAACCGGAGAGGGAGCGGAAACGTCATGAGCAGTGTGCTGTCGTTGCGGGTGAGTTACCTCACCTGGGCCGTGGAGGCGGAATTCCGGAAATTCTGCGACCGGATGCGGAAGTGGAAGACCTTTGACGAATACGCGCTGTTCACCCACGACGCGCACACCCCGCCGCCGCGGGAGGAGATGCTGCGCCGCGCGGAGCTGCTGAAGGTCCGGATCGCGGAGCTGCGCCGGAGGCTGCCCGCCGGGACCCGGATCGGAATCAACCAGCTGTGCACGCTGGGCCATGTGGACGAGGACGCGGGATTTGCCCGAAGTCATCGCGGTCGGCTGTTCCGGGGGCTGAAGAGCGAGGGGACGCCGGGCAACTTCTGTCCCTGCGATCCGGTCTGGCTGCAGGAGTACGTCGAGCCGGTGTACCGGGCGCTGGCCGCGGTCGATCCCGACTTCCTCTGGATCGACGACGACGTGCGGCTGCACAATCACGGGAAACCGTTGGACAACGGTTGTTTCTGCGAAGCATGCTTTGCGCGGATCTGCGCGGAGCTGGGCTTTACCGGCACCCGCGACGAGTTCGCCGCCTGGTTCGACGCCGGCGACTGGGCGCAGCGCCGGGAACGGCGGCTGCGGTTGCTGTGGATCAATCGCCGGACGCTCTCCGGGCTGCTGGCCGTTATCGAGCAGGCGGTGCACGCGGTGAAGCCGGAGCTGGTGCTCGGGCGGATGGACTGCCCCGACTTCTGGGAGTCCGACCGCGCAGCCCAGGCGCCGTTGTTGAGCGGGCCGCGCGGGGTTCCGGTCTGGTGGCGGCCGGGGGGCGGACTCTACGCCGACCGGGTGCCGGAAAGTCTGGTCGACAAGGCCGACAGCATCGGCGCGATCGTGGCGGAGCTGCCCGGCGTGGTGAGCTCCATTCAGAGTGAAATCGAGAATTTCCCCTATCTGCGTCTGGCCAAGAGCAACCGCTTCAACCAACTGGAGGTGGAGACCTATTGCGCCGTGGGCTGCACCGGGGCGGCGCTGAACATCCTCAACGTCTCCCCCGATCCTCTGGACAGCTTCGAGGAGCGGATCCTGACCTTCCGGCGGGGACGGGCGTTTACCGATAAAATCGTCGACGGCAACCGGGGGCTGCCGCCCCGGGGGATCTGGGACGGCGTCGATGCCGACTACTTCCTTGGAGCCGGAGTTGCCGCCGATGCGCCCTGGCTGAACGCCTCGCCCGGCGGCGAGGGGATGCGGGGCGGCGAGTTGAGCGCGCTCGGACTGCCCCGCGCCTACGCGCTGGAGCACGCGGTCTGCGCGGCGCTGGAGAGTTCCGCCGCGGCGGCCTTGTCGGAGGAGAAGCTGCTGACGCTGTTGGCCCGGGGGCTCTATCTCGACGCCGGGGCGGTGGCGGTGCTCTGCGAGCGCGGCTTCGGCCGCTATCTCGGCTTTGTCCCGGCGGAGCAGTTCAAGCGCGACGCGATGGAGACGCTCACCGCGCATCGGCTGAATCCGGTCTGCGAAGCGGCGGGCGCGCCGTACCGGCGGAATCTCCGGCAGAGCTTCTGGGGCGGAGTGGCCACCTCCTTCACGCCGCTGCCGGGGGCGCAGATCCTCGCCGGACTCTGCGATTATCAGGGGCGGGAGCTGGCGCCGTGCGTGATGGGGTGCTTTGAAAATGAACTGGGCGGACGGGTGGCGGTCTCCGGTTACGGCGCGTGGCGGCATCTGGGGTATGTGCGCAAGTATGCGCAGCTGCACGCGCTGTTCCGCTATCTCTCCGGCGACGCGCTCGACGGCGAAGTGCCCGAGTGCCGGATCCGCTCCTCGCTCTGGGTCCGGCGCGATCCGGAGTCCGGGGGCCTGACCGCGGCGCTGCTCAACACTTCGCTGGACGGGGTGCGGCAACTGCAACTGCGGCTGCGGACCGGAGCCGATGAGCTCATCATCAGCCGGAACGGGCGGCGCGACCGGGTGGTGTCGGCGGTCCGGCGCGAGGGAGAATTTGCAGAGTTTCTGCTGCCGGAGCTGGCGGCGCTGGAACTGGCCTATCTCCAGACCCGCTGATGGCGGGATGGAGGCGAAACGACAAGCCAAACTCGGAAAGGAGATCGGGAATGAAACGAGGGAAGATCTGGGGGCTGCTGCTGGCCGGCTCGCTGGCGCTGCCACTGCTGGCGGGGACGCCGGGCGACCGGCCGTTGCTGCATGGATTGTTTTCGAGCAACATGGTGTTGCAGCGCGACAAACCGGTGCCGATCTGGGGCTGGGCGGAGCCGGGGACCGAGGTGGTCGTGGAGTTCGCCGGGCAGCGCCGGAGCGCGGTGGCCGCCGCGCCCGACGGACGCTGGCAGGTCGAGCTCGCGCCGCTGGCCGTGAACGCCGAGGGAGCGGTGCTGACGGTGAGCGCCGGCGCGCTCCGCCGGGAGCTGACCAACGTGGTGGTCGGCGACGTCTGGCTGGCGGGAGGCCAGTCGAACATGGAGCTCGGGATCATGTCCACCAATCAGTGGTGGAATCAGGTCGGGACGCATCCGGGGCTGCGGCTCTATCTCAATCCGGTCGGCTTCAGCCCGGAGCCGCGGGACGGCGCGGCGGGGCGCTGGGAGGTCTGCACGCCGGAGTCGTTGAACAACAAGGTCAACCCTTTTGGCGGCTTTTCGGCGATCGCCTACTTCTTCGGCCGGGCGATTCAGCAGGCGACCGGGGTGCCGATCGGCATGATTCAGAGCTGCATCGGCAACACCGACATCGACACCTGGATCAAGCCCGAAGCGCTGCGCGACGAGCGCGGCGGGCTCGGCCCGCGCGAGGAGTTCGGGCGCAAGGTCGAAGCCGAGTTCGCCAAGGGAGATCCGGCCTACGCCGAGACCAGCGCCTGGCATGAACCGGGATTCGACGACTCCGCCTGGCCCGGCGTGACGCTGCCGCGTCTCTGGCGGGGCGATCCGGCCAGCGGCGGCCTGATCTGGCTGCGGCGCACGGTCGAAGTGCCCGCGGCGTGGAGCAAGGGGATGATTCTGGTCAATCTCGGCCCCATCAGTTACCACGACACGCTGTGGGCCAACGGTGTATTCATCGGGGCGGTGGGGCATCACCAGCGTCAGCGGCGCTATGAGATTCCCGGCTCCCTGGTGCGCGACGGGAAACTGCAGCTGACGCTGCGGGTGCAGCTCGACGCCGGCTTCACCGGCCGCCCCGAGGACCTCTGGCTGCTCGGGGAAAACGCCGACCCCGCCTCCCGGATCGCCCTGAGCGGCGACTGGAAGTACCACCTCTCCACGCCGAAGGGCAAATTCAAGGTCCGGATCCTGCCCGACTGCTGGATGTACGGCAGCGGCTACAACGGCATGATCCGGGCGCTGGCCCCCTTTGCGCTCAAGGGCTTCATCTGGTATCAGGGCTGCGGCAACGTCGGCAACAATCGGAACTATCTGGAGAAGTTCAAGGCGATGATCGAGGACTGGCGGGCGCTGTTCCGGGCGCCGGAGGCCCCGTTCTACTGCGTCCAGCTGGCCGGGTTCGGCCGTTATCAGCCCGAACCGGCTTCGGGATCGGGCTGGGCCGAGATCCGGCGGACGCAGGCGGCCATCGCCGACGAGCTGCCCAACACCGGTTTTGCGGTGGCCATCGACCGCGGGGATCAGCTGGACATCCATCCGCAGCACAAGTGGGAGGTCGGCGAACGGCTGGCCAAAGTGGCGCTGGCCCGCGACTACGGGAAAGAGGTCGAATATCGCGGTCCGCAGCTCAAGTCGCTGGTCCGTGAGGAAAAAACGCTGCGCCTGACCTTTGACTACGCCGAGGGGCTGCATTCGCTGGGCGGCGCGCCGGTCGGCTTTGCCGTGGCCGGGGCGGATGGCCGCTATCACTGGGCCCACGCCCGGATCGAGGGGGCCGACGTTGTGCTCTGGTCCGAGGAGGTGCCGGAGCCGGTCGCCGCCTCCTACGCCTGGGCCGACAACTCGCTGGCCAACTGCTACAACCGCGCCGGATTGCCGATGGTGCCGTTCCGGCAGCGTCTGCCCTGAGATGGGGCGGCGTCCGCAACGCCTCTGCGCCTGGACCGCGGCGGTGGCCGGGGTGGGGTTGCCGCCCTTGCTGATGCTGCTGGTCGGGTCCGGAATGGAGCTGGGGGTACCGGAGCTCTGGAGCTGGCGGCGGCTCCCCCGGCTGGAACCGGATCCGGTCGGGACGGCGCTGATACTGGGCGGGGCGGCGCTGGCGCTCGTCGCCGCCCTCGGGCGCGGTTTCCGGCGGCGGAAGTGGCAACGTGCGGGCTGGCTGCTGCTCGGCGGGCTGCTGTTCGACTGCGGCATTCTGCTCTCGGGCCGGGCGGGGGCGGCGGAGAACGCGCTGGGCTTTCTCGACCCCTTCACCACCGGCTATTTGACGCAGGCGGCGCGCCATTGCGCTGACGGTTCTCTGCGCACCTATTGCCGGGAGGAACTGTACCAAGTGGGCGAGGGGGAGTACCCGCACCATCTGCAGGTTCATCCGCCCGGCAATCTGCTGTGGGCGGCGCTGATCTACCGCTGGTGTCCGCCGTTCGGCAACCGGTTGTTCCCGGGGGCCGCCGCCGAACTGGAAATGCTCGCGGCGGCGGAGGCGCTGCCCGCCTCGGCGAGTTCCCCGGAGATCCGGGTTGCGGCCTTGAATCTGCTGGCGCTGACGCTGCTCGGAATCAGCGCCGGGCGGGCGCTGCTGCTGGCGCTGCTGCTGGCCCAGCCCCGGCGGCGACCGGAGGTCGGCGCTCTGCTGGTGACGCTGGGCGCCGGGGGCGTGGTGTTGTTTGCGGGCCACTTCGATCCCTTCTATTTCCCGGTGACGGCGGCGGCGGTGACCGCCTTCGGGCTGGCTCTGTCCCGCCGCTCCGACCGCGGGCGGTGGTGGCTGCTGGCGCTCTGCGGGCTGCTGCTGGGGGTGGGAACCTCGCTCAGTCTCGGGTTCGGAGCTCCGGCGGTGCTGGCCGGGGCGGTGCTGCTGGCGCGGCCCGGACGGTGGCGGGAACTCTCCGCACTGGCGGTCGGCGGACTGGTCGCCGTGGCGGGATTCCAGCTGGCGGGGTATCCGCTGTTGCCGGCCTGGCTGGTCTGCTGGCGGAACCACCGGGCCTTTTTCGCGCTGCGCGGACTGGACTACTGGCCTTGGGTGGGCTGGAACGCCGTCGATGCGCTGCTCTTCGGCGGGGTGCTGGTGACGGTCGGCGCGGTGGCGCTGCTGACCGCCTCGGGGCGGGCCCGGAACGCGCTGCTGGGCGCGGGCGGGATGTGGCTGTTCCTGATCTTTTCCGGCAGCGCCCGCGGCGAGTTCGGGCGGCTGCTGATTCTCTATGTGCCGGTACTGCTGGCGGGAGGAGCCTGGCTCTGGAGCGGGAGCGCCGGGTTCCGCCCCTCCCGCTGGCTGACGCGGGTGGTGATCGTGGCGCTGGTGTTCGGTGCGCTTCAGGTCTGGTATTTGCGCCAGACCCTGAAGCTGGTGATCATCGATTGACTTGCAATGCCCGGAACTTCGGTTTATAGTAAGAGCGGCGGCAGAGGGAGTTGCCGGAGTTGAACTGTGATTCGTAAGAGAAGGAGTGAGTGATGGCGGGTTCTGAACAGGAAAACGTCGGGCCGGAGGTGGTGCCGGTAATGCCGGGGCGCCGCAGCATGGTGTTTCGCGGTGTAGTGCTGCTGGTGCTGGCATTGTTGTTGTTGATCCGTCCCGCGCTGGTGATGGCGTCATTGACCATTGTGGCCGGGGTGCTGCTGGTGGCGGAGTCGCTCCGGGCCTTCCGCAGCGGGGCGAAAGTGCCCGGCGGCTTCCGGAATCTGACCTGGCTCTACGCGGGGCTGACGCTGGTGCTGGGGGTGCTCTGTATCATCAATCCGCTGGCCATGGACTTCGCCTGGGTGCTGCTGATCGGCTGCTGGCAGGTGATGTCGGGAATCCGCGATCTGGCGCTGGTTTTCCGGCGCGCGACCGTGGTGCCGGGGCTGCTGCTGCTGAACGGACTGCTGGCGCTGATCATCGGGGTGGTCTTCATCGTCATGCCGCTGGCGGGGCTCTCCGCGCTTCTCTGGCTGCTGGGCGTGCTGCTGTTGTGCTACGCCATTGTGCTGCTGGCCGAAGCGTTCTGGTCGCCGAAGGCGAACTAGGGCGCTGCCCCGGTGCCGCTCCGCCCGCCGGAGCGGAGCGGTGCGCAAGAAGGAGGAGGAAAATTCATGGAGACCATGCCGAAACAACTGCCCCCGGCCTTCGCGCATCTGGCCGGAAAGGCGGTGACCATTGTCGCCTTCGGCGACTCGAACACCCAGCAGATGCACTGGACCTACGGGTACTGCAACTGGGTCGGCTTGCTGTCGATGGGGCTGTTTTCGGTGTTTCCGGAGGGGGCGCTGGTGATCAATGCCGGGAAATCCGGCGACACCATGGCCAAGGGGCTGGCCCGGCTGGAGCGCGACGTGCTGCGTTTCGACCCCGAGGTCGTGATCTTCGGCTTCGGCACCAACGACAGCAGCAGCACCACCCCCGAACAGTTCCGGGCGGAGACGGTCGAGGCGATCCGCCGGATCCGGGCGCGACGACCCGAGACGGTGATCGTGTTGCGCACGCAGCTGCCGATTCTCAACATGTACACCGGTGCGGAGGAGGAACTCGTCCGCAGCAACGGTCGCGAATTGACCATCGCCGACCGCCGGGCCTTCGTCCAGGTCACCCGCGAGGTGGCGGCGGCGGAGCATACGCTGCTGGTCGATCACTATGAATCCTGGCGGCGCTCCACCGAGTCGAGCTGCCGCGGCGACCTCTGCGCACTGCTGGGCAACCCGGCGCACCCCAACCATCTGGGCCACCGGCGGCTTTATCACGAAATCGCGCCGCTGTTTTCGGCCTATCCCCACTTCTTCTTCGAGTGGGAGCGCGTTCTGCGCGATCAGGATCGGCTCAGTTTCTGGTAGGTTCCGGCAGCAGTTCGCCGAACAGCGAGACCGCGCCCGCCCGGGTGATCCGGACCTGCCGCAGCCGACCGGGCGTCAGTCCCGGTTCCGGATTGAAGTGCACCACCCGGGCCGTCGAGGTCCGGCCGGTCCAGCGACCGGGGTTGCGGGGGCTCACCCCCTCGACCAGCACCTCCTGCGTGGTGCCGACCAGGGTTGCGAGTGCGCGCCGGACCCGCTGTTCGAGATCGGCCAGCAGCAGCTGATTGCGCTCCTCCTTGACCGCCTGCGGCACCGAATCCGCCAGCTCGGCGGCGCGGGTTCCCGGCCGCGGCGAGAATTTGAAGATGAAGGCCTGATCGAAGGCGACTTCGTTCATCAGTTCGCGGGTGGCGTCGAAGTCCTCGGCGGTCTCCCCGGGAAAACCGACGATGACGTCGGTGGAGAACGTGGCCTCCGGCATCCGGGCTTGAAGCTGTCCGACGATCTCCCGATAGCGTCCGGCGGTGTACTGGCGGTTCATCGCGCGCAGGATGCGGTCGGAGCCCGATTGCAGCGGCAGATGGAGCGCCCGGCAGATTTTGGGCGTTTCGGCAATGGTCTCGATCAGCTTGTCGTTGAAATAGGTGATGTAGGGCGAGGTGAAGCGGATGCGCTCAATGCCCGGAATTTCCGCGATCCGGCTCAGCAGCTCGGCGAAGGGCGAGTACCCCGGCGGCGGCGGATTGACGTCGCCGCCGAGTCCGTAGGCCGCCACGTTCTGCCCCAGGAGCAGCAGCTCCCGGACTCCATTCGCGGCCAGCTCCCGGGCCTCAGCCAGACAATCCTCCGGCATGCGGCTGAGTTCGCGCCCCCGGACGTAGGGCACGATGCAGTAGGAACAGAACCGGTTGCAGCCCCGGGTGATCGCCATCGAGGCGCGAAAGGTCCCCGGCGCCAGCTGGTGCACCCCCATGCCGGTCAGCACCTCGGAGCCGGGTTCGACCTCGCAGCGCCGCTCCCGGGTCCGCCGGATCTCCTCGACCAGTTCCGGCAGCCGGTGCAGCTGCCCGGTGCCGAGCACCAGATCCAGATGCGGCAGTTCGCGCAGCAACTCCGCGCCGCGGTTCTGCGCCATGCAGCCCAGAATGCCGATGATCAGCTCCGGACGCTCCGCCTTGAGTTTTTTCATGAAGCCGACTTTGCCGACGGCCTTGCGTTCGGCCTGATCCCGCACGCTGCAGGTGTTGAACAGCAGAACCTCGGCCTCCTCTTCGCGCGTCACCAGTTCGTGACCCCGGCGGACCAGCATGCCGGCCAGCGCCTCGGAGTCGCGTTCGTTCATCTGGCAGCCGTAGGTTTTCAGGAAAACTTTCATGGTCGGGCCCGTTTATCGGCGCAGCGCGCGCCGGGTCTCCAGCTGATCCTGCTTTTTGCGGAGCGATTCGCGCTTGTCGCCGTGGGTTTTCCCCCGGCAGTAGGCGATTTCCAGCTTGATCAGCCCGGTTTTGAGGTACATCTTCAGCGGGATGATGGTGCCGCCCTTTTCGCCGACCAGCTGGGCCAGCTTGCGGATTTCGGCAGCGTGCAGCAGCAGCCGCCGCATCCCCTTGGGCCGGTGGTTGAAGCGGTTGCCCTGGGCGTAGGGGGCGATCTGCAGATTGAACAGCCAGAGCTGACCGTCGAGCACCCGGCAGTAGGCCTCGCCCATCTGGACCGCCCGGGCCCGACAGCTCTTGACCTCGGTGCCGACCAGCTGGATTCCCGCCTCCAACCGCTCGATCACCTGATAATCGTGAAACGCCTTGCGGTTGGTGGCGAGAACCGGATCGGATTCGGTCCGCCGCGCCGCCATCAGCTGTCCTCGCGCAGGAAGTTGGCCGCGCGGCGTTCAAACTCCTGACGGCGGGGCTGGTTGCGGGTGCCCAGCGAGGCGTCGAATTTCCGCAGCAGCTCCTGCTGTTCGGCGTTGAGTCCGGTCGGGGTTTCCACCGCCGCGACCACATAGAGGTCGCCGCGGGCTCCGCCCCGCAGTGCGGGCGCACCCTTGCCGCGCAACCGCAGCCGGGCGCCGTTGGCGGTGCCTTCGGGGATCCGCATTTTGGCCTTGCCGGAGATGGTCGGGACCTCCACCAGGCCGCCCAGCACGGCGGTGGCGAACGGAATCGGGACTTCGCAGACCAGATCGTTGCCGTCGCGCAGGAACACCGGATTGGGCCGGACGTGGATGACCACATAGAGGTCACCGGTCTGGCCGCCGCGGACGCCGGGTTCCCCTTCGCCGGCGATGCGCAGCCGCGAGCCGGTGTCCACCCCGGGCGGGATCCGCACCTGCAGCGTCTTGTTGATCCGCACCTGACCGTTGCCGTGACACTTGCGGCACGGCTTTTCGATGATCTTGCCCGCGCCGTGACAGCGGGGGCAGGGCTGCCGCACCGCGAAAAAGCCCTGCGAAATGGAGATCTGCCCGCTGCCGCCGCACTGGGTGCAGACCTTGGTGCTGCTGCCCGGTTCCGCGCCGGAGCCGTTGCAGCCGTCGCAGGTGGCCATTTTGGGGATGGTGATCTTCTTTTCGGCGCCGTACATCGCGTCGGTGAAGTCGATCTCCAGATCGTAGCGCAGATCGTTGCCGTCGACCGCGCCGGAGCGGCTGCGGCGGCTGCGGCCGCCGCCGAAGAGGTCCTCGAAGCCGCCGCCGAACATCTGACTGAAGATGTCGTAGGGATCCTGGAATCCGGCCCCGGCGCCGCCCGCGCCGCCCATGCCGCCGGAGGTGAAGGCCGCGTGTCCGAACTGATCGTACTTGGCGCGCTTGTCCGGATCGCTGAGCACCTCGTAGGCCTGGGCGATCTCCTTGAATTTCTCCTCGGCGGACTTGTCGCCGGGGTTTTTATCCGGATGGTATTTGACCGCCAGTTTGCGATACGCTTTTTTGATCTCCTCGGCGGTGGCGGTCTTGCTCACGCCGAGTGTCTCATAGTAATCCTGTGCCATGTGTACACGTTGTCCTTCGGAAAATTATTGGGCGTCCTCCGGGGCCGGGCCGGTGGAGACCACCACCCGGGCCGGACGCAGCAACCGCTCGCCGAGTTTGTAGCCGCCGCTCCACTCCTTGATGATGTGGCCTTCCGGCACCGTATCGGAGGGCTCCTGGGCCACGGCCTCGTGCAGTTCGGGGTCGAACTTGGCGCCGACGGCGACCAGCCGGGTGACGCCGAGTTCCTCCAGCGCCTTGTCGTACTCCTTGATGATCATCTGCACGCCCTGCCGCAACGCCTCCAGGTTATCCGAGCGGTCGGCGGCCTGCCGGGCCATCAGCAGAAAGTCGTTGACTTTGAGGAACGGATCGACCGCGTGGACGGTTCCGGTCAGCCGGGCCTCGGTCAGATCCTTGCTCACCCGCTTGCGGTAGTTCTGATAATCGGCGGAGAGATAGAGGAACTTATCCTTCAGTTCGGCGTTTTCGCGGCGGAGTTCGGCCAGCGGATCGGCGGCGCTACCGGTCTGTTCCGCCGCGGCGGACTCCGGCGCCGGTTCCGCGGTTGTCCCCGGCTCCGAAACGTTCTTCTGCTCTTCCGGTTCGGTCATTTTTTCTGTTTTCTCCGACTTTTTCTTCATCGCGCTCCCCTCCGGGTAACGATTTTCAATCCAAGGTTATAAAATAAAGTAATATATCTTGATTCCGGGAATTTTCAAGAGTTTCCGAAAACTTTCTCCGGCGCGCCGGAGTTCCGGGCGGACCCGGATTGACTTTTCCGGCAAGGGGTGTATGTTACTTTCCGGCAACGGGGGACAGCCTTGGAATCGGTTGATCGAGGTCGGTTCAGCCTTACGGACACAGTGCCGCAGTGCGGCAGAGGAGTTGGAAATCAATGCGGGTGGCGGACTATATTTTCAAATATCTGGCGGATCACGGAACGAAACATGTGTTTCTGGTGACCGGCGGCGGGGCGATGTACCTCAACGACGGGTTGCGTTGCGAGAAGCGGATCATGCCGGTCTGTTGCCATCACGAGCAGGCGTGCGCGATTGCGGCGGAAGGTTATGTCCGGGCGGGGAACGGTCCGGGGGTGGTTTCGGTGACCACCGGCCCCGGGGGGACGAATACGCTGACCGGGGTGATCGGGCAATGGCTGGATTCGGTGCCGGTGCTCTACCTCTCCGGACAGGTGAAGTTTGAAACGACCATCCGTTCCTGCCCGGAACTCCGTGGGTTGCGCCAGCTGGGCGATCAGGAAATCAATATCGTCGATATCGTGCGCCCGGTGACGAAATACGCCGCAATGGTTGATGATCCCAAACGGATCCGGTATGAATTGGAAAAGGCGCTCCATCTGGCGCACAGCGGGCGTCCGGGCCCGGTGTGGCTGGACATCCCGCTCAACGTTCAGGGGGCGTTGATTGAAGAGGGGACGTTGACCGGGTTTCAGATTCCGCAGCGGGAATCGCTCCCGGCGCCCACCCCGGGCGAACTGGCGGAGCTCCGGGAGTTGCTGTCCCGCTCTGAACGGCCCGTGATCGTCGCCGGTCGCGGAATCGATTGCGCCGGAGCCGGGGACCGCTTTCGCAAGCTGGCGCTGGAACTCGGGATTCCGGTGTTGACGACGTTCAACGGGTTATCGCTGGTGCCGGATGATTATCCGCTGTATGCCGGACGGATCGGAACCGTGGGGCAGCGCGCGGGAAACTTCGTCCTGCAGAATGCGGATCTGGTTTTGACGATCGGTACGCGGAATAACATCCGCCAGGTGAGTTACGACTGGAAAAACTATGCGCGGGCGGCCCGGAAGGTGGCGGTGGATGTCGACCGGGCGGAGCTGGGCAAAAAGACGTTTGTCCCGGATCTGGCGATCTGTGCGGATGCGGGGGCTTTTCTGGCCGCATGGTCGGAACAGCTTCGGAGCGGGTGGGAGCTCCCTGATTGGAGCTCATGGCGGCAGTGGTGTCGTCAGCGTCGGGAGGCGTGTCCGGTCATCACGGATGAGCACCGGAACTGGCGTGATCGGGTCAATCCCTATTTCTTCATGCGCGAATTGACATCGCAGTTGTCGGCGGACTGGGATGTCGTCGCCGGAAACGGAACGGCGTGTGTGGCTCTGTTTCAGAGCGGAGTGGTCAAGTGCGGACAACGGATGTTCTGGAATTCGGGCTGTGCTTCGATGGGCTACGATCTCCCGGCGGCGTTGGGGGCCGGCGTCGGTTCCGGCCGCAACACGGTCTGTCTGGCCGGAGACGGCAGCATCATGATGAATCTGCAGGAGTTGCAGACGATCCGGCATCATCAATTGCCGCTGAAGATCTTCCTGCTTGAAAACAACGGCTACAGTTCGATCAAGCAGACGCAGGGGAGCTTTTTTGATCGGAATGAATTGATCGGCTGTGATGGGCCCAGCGGCGTGAGTTTCCCGGATTTTGCCGCGCTGGCGTCGGCATTCGGCTTCAAGGTGTTTGAGATCGCGTCGCAGGAGGGACTGGCGGATCGTCTGAGGAGAGTGCTGGCGGCCCCGGGACCGGTTTTCTGCGTGGTGCGAATGCCCGATCACTTCACGTTTTCTCCGAAACTCTCCTCCCGTCGCCTGCCGGACGGTCGTTTGGTGTCGTCGCCGCTGGAGGATATGTTTCCGTTTCTGGAGAGGGAGGAGTTTCTGCGCAATATGATTGTTCCAGCCGGGACGGCGGAGAAGCGTTGAGCATGAGGCGATGAATTCCTGTGGCCGGCGGAGGTCGGGGTCACGGTTGGAGAATGGTTCTGAGCGTGTGAGTTGCGTGCGAGGCGGTGTGATTTGAAGGCAGTTTGGTGCGAGACGGAAGCGGAGGAGCGAAAATGAATGTGCTTGAACGGGAAATGATTCAGTTGTTGAAGGACCTCAAGGAGAATTGCAACTGCATTCAAATCAAGGCGGAGTTTGAAGCGGAAGGCACCCGGATGGTGGAGTTGACCCGGTTGAAGGACATCACCTCTGCGGTGGGGTTGCCGATCATCATGAAGATCGGCGGGGTGGAGTCGGTAACCGATATGTATAACTGTCTGGGAATCGGGGTTGCCGGAATCATTGCGCCGATGGTGGAGACGCCCTATGCGCTGTACAAGTACGGGAAGATGATCGAGACGATGATCGCGCCGGATAATGCCGAGGACATTGACTTTTTCTTCAATATGGAAACCCGGACCGGGTACCAGAACTTTTCGGCTATGATGGAGTTGCCGATCCTTAAACATCTGGATGGCGTGACGGTGGGCCGGGTGGATCTGACTGGTTCCATGGGATTGACGCGCAGCGCGGTGGATACGAAGGAGATCTACGACATCTGCGCGGATACGTTCCGGCAGGCGCGGGCGCGGAATCTGGCCTGCGGGCTCGGGGGGGCGATTTCGCACCACAGTATGGAGTTCATCCGGGCGCTGAACCGGGAGCGGTTGCTGGATAAATTTGAGACCCGCAAGGTGGTGTTCCGTGCGGATGCGGTGGACTGCAAAGAGGATTTTCTGACGAAGGCGATTCGATTTGAATTGCTCTGGTTGAAGAGCAAGCGGCGCTATTACTCCCGGATCAAGCAGGAGGATGAAGCGCGCATACAGATGTTGGAGAAACGCTTGAATGGTTGACGGCGAAAAGGTTCCGGAACGGGCGAAGAAAACGATCAGCATTGTCACGAGCTGCTGGAACGAGGTGGAGAACATCCCGCTGTTCTATGAGCGGGTGTGCGCGGAGCTGGCCAGGCATCCGCAGTACGATTATGAATTTGTCGTGGCGGACAATGCTTCGACGGACGGCACCCGTGAAGTTTTGCGCCGGATTGCGGCGGCGGATCCGAAGTTCAAGGTGATTTTGAACGCGCGGAATTTTGGACACATCCGCTCGCCGTACAATGCCCTGCTCAGTGCCGGCGGGGATCTGGTGTTTTACCTCTGCAGCGATCTGCAGGAACCGCCGGAACTGCTCGGGCAATTTCTGGACAAATATGAGCTGGGCTATGATGTGGTTGCCGGGGTGCGCTCCGGGACCCACGCCGGGGTGCTGATGGAGTTTCTGCGGGGGCTGTATTACAAACTGCTGCAGAAATCGACTCCGGGGCAGAAGCTGCTGGAAAAATTTACCGGTTTCGGGCTGTACGACCGGAAGTTTATCGATGCGCTGCGGAAGTTTCACGAACCGTACCCCTACTTCCGCGGTCTGGTGAGCGAGATCGGATTGAAACAGTGCGAGGTGCCGTTCGTTCAGGATAAGCGGCAGCACGGCGTGACCAAGAACAATTACTTCACTTTGTATGACATGGCGATGACCGGATTGGTCAATCACTCCAAATTGCCGCTGCGGCTGGCGGTGTTGACCGGATTTCTGATCGGCGGGGCGAGCCTGGTGGTGGCCATCGTCTATTTTGTGTTGAAGCTGCTGTGGTGGGACACGTTCAATTTGGGGTTGGCGCCGCTGGTGATCGGGATGTTTTTCCTGTCCGGGGTGCAGTTGCTGTTCATCGGGATCATCGGGGAGTATTTGGGGGCGGTGTGGGTTCAGGTGAAGAACCGGCCGCTGGTGATCGAAGAAGAGCGGATCAATTTCGACCGGTAGGCAATCTCCCCCGGTTACGGAAATTACCGCGCAGCCGGAACGCGTGCGGGACAGATGAGATCAGAAACGGTGGCATCTCCAACGGGATTCGAACCCGTGTTGCCGGGATGAAAACCCGGTGTCCTAGGCCTCTAGACGATGGAGACGCAAGAGACTTGATAGACCCTAAATATACCCCGCATTCCCGCAAAATCAAGTCCCGATACCCCGAAAAACTCCCGGATCGTGAAAAAAATCGGAAAAAAACATTTTCCGATTGTATTTGAGCGGAAGCCGGATATGGTATCATTCCGAGTTTACGGAAGCGATAGCCAGGAGGATGAGATGACGTTTCCCGAGTTCCGCCCGATCCGACTTGCGGACGCGGCAAGATTGAAACAGTTGACGGCCGCCAATACCCGCCCCAGTTGCGAGTGCGCTCCCGCCAACCTGCTGCTGTGGGCCGAACCATACCGGATGGAGTGGGCCGAACTGGAGGGCCGATTGCTGATCCTGGGCCGCGAAGAACGCCTGCTCCACTTCCCGATCGGCGACTGGTTCCCCCCCGGACAACTTGCGGAACTCACCGCCGAAGCCACCGCCCGGGGCCGGATCGACGGCGCGGTCTACGACGCCCCCCCGGAGTACTTCACTCGCTTCCCCGATGCGGAAAGATTCTTCCGGTCCGAGTGCGACCCCGGCTCCGCCGACTACCTCTACGACCTCCGACAGCTGGCCGAACTCAGCGGTGGCCGACTCCGCAAGAAACGGAATCTGATCCGGCAGTTCGAGGCGGCCCATCCCGACTGGTCGCTGGTCCCCCTCTCGCCGGATCTGCTGCCGGTGGCGGCGGAGCTGGCCCGGATGCTCAATGCCCGCTTGACCGACCGCCCGTTCCTGCATGATGAGGCGCTGGCAATGACGACCGCCTGGAATCATTTCGAGGCGATCGGGCTGGAGGGGGTGCTGCTCTACGCCGCCCCCGGTTGTCCGGTCGGATTTTCCGTATTCAGTTCGATCACCCCGGAGTGCTTCGACATCCACTTTGAAAAGGCCGATCACCTCTGCAAAGGCGCCGCCCAGATGCTGACTTGGCAGCTCGCCCGCCACCTGGCGCCCCGGGGACGCCGGATGAACCGCGAACAGGATATGAATGAACCGGGGCTCCGGCAGGCCAAGGAGTCGCTCGATCCGTGCGAAAAGCTGGCCCGGCTGCTGCTCCGGCTGAAGTGAGCTTACCCGTCGGCGTCGAACTCAGGTCCGGTTCCGGGCGGCCGGCTTCGTCACCGTCCCCGTCCCGGCTTCGACCAGCACATTGGTGGTGGTCGGGAAGGCCATCTGCAGCCCGGCGGCGTTGAACTCGCGGAGAATTTCCAGATTGAGTGCGCTTTTGAGCTGCTCGGCGGTTTTGAAGTCCCCGGTCTTGAGCCACATGATGACCTTGAGGTTCAACGACCAGTTGCCGAATCCGGAAAAGAAGACCTGCGGCTGGAAGTCCGGGAGGTCCGCTCCCCGGTAGTTGTCGGTGATCCGATGCAGCAACTCGATCGCCCGGCTCAGCTGCTCCGGCGTCTGATCATAGGTCATGGTCAGCTCGAAACAGTGTTTGATCCGGCCTGCCCGGCTGAGGTTTTCCACCGTCTGCGAGGCGACCAGACTGTTCGGAATGGTGCATTCGGTCTCCTCGGCGGTCCGCAGCCGGGTGCTGCGCATGCCCACCGAGACCACCAGCCCGCTGACACTCCCGATCCGGACCCAGTCCCCGACCCGGAAGGGCTGGTCCGCGATGATCACCACCGTTCCGAAAAAGTTGGCCAGCGTGTCCCGCGCGGCAAAGGCCACCGCCAGTCCCATGACCCCGGCCCCGGCCAGCAGGGCGGTGATGTTGATCCCGAAAATGCTCTGGCCGATGAACAATCCGGTGATGATTCCAAGCGTGATCTTGGTGGTCTTGCGGACAATGTCGACCAGCAGATTGTCCAGCGAATTGGTCGATTTCCGGGCGTAGTTGTTGAGTGCCAGCGCCAGCAGCTCCAGCAGCCGGAAGCCGCCCCACGCCGCCACGAGGGTGAGCACGGTCAGGAACAGCTTGATCCCCGGGGACAACCAGTCGGCGGGCATGGTTTTGAGCACCGGCAGGAAAAACGAGAAGACCCCGAGCAGCGCCAGCGCCAGAATCGCCGGCGGCGCCAGCGTCCGGACCAGTCGCCGCCGGAAAGACTGGCGACGACCGGGACGCGGAGCGGTCAGGCGATTCAACAGCCAGAGCAGAATCAGCCCGCAGACCGCCGTGGCGGCGAATCCCAACACAAATACCAACAGCGGATACTCCGCGCGGGCCACCCAGTCGGCGATCGCCCGGAAATCGAACCAGGCGGTTTTGACCACGGCCGCCGGTTCCAGATTTTCCAGCTGGGTCAGATCGGCGGCCGCCCCGTCGGCGACGGCCGCCGGAGCGGCCCCGGGGCGTGCTCCCCCCAGACCGGTGGCGATGATGAGCCGTTGCAATACCATGTCAGATCCCCTGGTTTTGAACTCCGTGCAATGTAGTTCCAACTTCGCGGAAAAGCAAATTCCCGACGGTCCTTTCGCGAATAACCGGGTTTTTTTTCGGGGAAGGCTTGTTTTTTCCGGGAGATGGTGTATTATTCCATACATATT
>CASFRF010000003.1 GCA_949297015.1 uncultured bacterium | reverse complement strand
AACCGTTTCCCGGCCCTCCGGGCGGGAGCTTTCCGCCCCCCCGGACCACCGGAACGCCGGAGTCCAGGCCGCGGCCGCAACGCAGCACCCGGGCACGCCGGACGGCGAAACGCCGCCGGAAAGTTCCGAATCGGCGGCGGGAGAGACGGCGGCAGCCAATCGTACCGATCACGCCGCCGAAAAGTTCACGCCGATGAACCCGGTCCCGGCGACCGTGCGTTCCTCGCCGGCCAAAAGCATCGGGCGCGGTGAGCGTTCCCGGCGCGCCGGGCGGAAACGTTCGCTCCGGCTCAATCCGGAGGCGGCGCAGAGCGGAGCACAACCGCTGCTCGCCGACAAGGCGCCCCCGGCCGGACGCGAACTGGGGGAAAAGGAGGGCGACGGCGATCCCGGCAACGGTCGCGGCGGCCCCACCGGCGAAAAGAAGGCGCGGGGTACGGCCGCGATGCTGCCGGTCCAGCCCCAGCCGGACACCGTCAACGGAACCTTGTCACCGGGGGCGGAGATCCGGAGCTGGGAGAGCATTCCACCGGCGGGACCGGACCGGTCCTGGAGTCGCCCGGCAACCGTCGCCGCCGGCGGGGTGGAACCGCTGAACCCGCCGGAGATCATCCCCTTTGCCGTCAGAAAAGAGATCGCACGTTTCGGAAGGATCATGAAACCATGAAGCAAGAGACTGTACAATTACCCGCCGTGCAGGAGTTTGCCGCTCGCTTTGAGGCGCTGCACACCGAATTGAACCGCGTTTTCGTCGGTCAGGAGGAGGTGCTCGAACTGCTCCTCGCGGCGTTGATCGCCGAGGGACATGTGCTGCTCGAAGGCGTTCCGGGGCTCGGCAAGACTTTGCTGGCCAAAAGTCTGGCCGGATGTCTGGCCCTGCGTTTCTCCCGCATTCAATTCACACCGGATCTGATGCCCATGGATCTGATCGGAGGGCAGCAGCTGTTTGAAAACGGAACCGGTGCCGTGACCTTGAAGTTCGTCCCGGGTCCGCTCCACGCCAACTTCATTCTGGCCGACGAGATCAACCGCGCCACGCCGAAGACCCAGTCGGCACTGCTGGAGGCGATGCAGGAGTATCAGATCACCTCCGGGCTCGACACCATTCCCCTGCCCCGGCCGTTCTTCGTGATCGCCACCCAGAATCCGATCGAACAGGAGGGGACCTATCCGTTGCCGGAAGCGGAGCTCGACCGGTTCATGGTCAAGCTGCTGCTGACCTACCCCCGGGCGGAGGAGTACGGCCGGATTCTCGACCTGACGACCACCGGAGAGCGGGTTGAAGTCCGCCCGGTCTGCTCCGCCGGAGAGCTTCAGCAGATGCGCCGGACCGCGCGCTCCGTGCTGCTCGAAGAGAGCGTCAAGCGCTACGCCGTCCGGCTGGTGCTGGCCACGCAACCGGACTCTCCCGACGCCACCGCCGTTTGCCGGAAACACCTCCGTTACGGCGCCGGGCCGCGCGCGGTCCAGAATCTGGTGCTGCTGGCCAAGGTCCGCGCGCTGCGCAACGGGCGGACCATTGTCGGTGAGGAGGATCTCCGCTGGGCGTTTCTGCCGGTCCTGCGTCACCGCGTACTGCCCGGCTTTGAAGCCCGCAGCGAAAACCTGACCGCCGACGCCATTTTGAAAACCGTTCTGGATGAGATCCGGGTGTGAACGATGAATTCCGAACTGTTCCCGCAAGATTTTCTGCGGCTGCTTCAGCCCGACTCCCGGCCTCCGCTTCAGGTCTGCCGGAACGTCCGGAACGGCGGCAACCGGGCCACCGGCACCGGCGACAGTCTGGAGTTTCAGGAGTTCCGCTCCTACGTGCCGGGGGACGATCCGCGGGACCTGGACTGGAACCTGTTCCGCCGCAGTCGGAAATTGTTTCTGCGGCGCTACCGGGCCCAGCCGGAGGCCGTCCACCGCATTGTGCCCGACGGCAGCGGCTCGATCCGCTGCTCCCGCTCCCGCGCCTTCACGGTCTGGCGGGTGGCGGCGCTGCTGGGAGCCCGGCTGCTCCAGACCGGAGACCGGATCCGGCTGGAGGAACCCGGCGCAGGCTCCCGGCTCCTGCAGCCGGGCGCGGAAGCCGTCCGGGAGTGGTGCGAGTGGTTGAGCTCCTTTTACGACAGCGGGGAAACGGGAGCCGCGCCGGAGGTCCGGAGCCGCACCGGGGAGCGGCAATGGGTGATCTCCGACTTTTACCTGGCTCCGACGCTGGCGGAGTTCGAGCGGCGCTGGCACCTCGCGGCGTTCATCCCCATCCGGATCTTTGAAGCTTCGGAGTCCCGGCTTTCCGCATTGCAGGCGTGCACGCTCTGCGACGTCGAAGACGGCCGCGAGATCACGCTGCCGGACGATCCGGGTTTTGCGGCCCGCTACCGTGCGGATTACGCCCGCTTTGAATCGCTGCTGAACGTCATCGGGTACCGCGGCGGCGGGCGGCTGTACCGGATCGAATGCACCGAATCGGTCCGGGAACTCCATCTGGCGTACCGGAAAATCTTGAATCAGGAAAGGTGAAAAATGGATTTCTTCGGCATCTCCCGGAGCGCGGCGGGAATCGGCTTCGGACTTGCAACCCTGCTGCTGGCCGGTTTGTTCCTGCTCAAACCCCGGTACCGGAAAGTGCGGATTCCCTCCGTCATGCTGTTCGCCGCGGCGCCACCGCGGGCGAAGTTTCGCGAGCTGTTCCGGCGTCCCGCCCGCTGGCTGCACTTTCTGCTGCTGACCCTGATGCTGGCCGCGGGCGCGGCGGCGCTGACGGAACCGGAGTGGGAGCCGCGAAACGCCCGGCATACCCTGATCGTATCCACCCCCGGGGCGCAGGAGGAGGCCGCACGCTTCGGCGCCCGGCTCCATCCGCGCCGGACCCGGCTGGTCTCCACCGGAATCGCCGGGGTCTCCGACCGCTCCGGCGCGCTCTGGAGTGCGCTGCAAACCCCGTTCGCGGACGGCTCCCGCCCGGAGGAGGTCCTCTTTTTCGGGCCCGACGCCCCGCCGTGGCTGCCGGAGAACGGGGTCTGGCTCCGGCACGGTGAAGAGCGGGAGCGTCCGGACCGGCCGCCGCTCCGCGAACCGGCATACCAGCTCTTTCTGGAACACGCCACCGGCGACGGCGACCGGCTGCCCCGGGGCCTGCGCCGGACCGGCGTCGCCGCCGGAGCCGACGCGATCGTGGAGCACGTACCTGAAACGCCGGAGCAATGGGCCGGACTCTTCCGGCAACTCCGGGCACGTCACGGGGCTTACGCGGACTCCTTGCAACAGCTGGACGGGGCTCTGCCGTCCGATCGGCAACTCCCGGCGGGAGAGCGGTATCGGTTCTCCCCCGCAACCGGACTCTGGCTGCTGGCGCTGCTGCTTTTTCTCATCGACTGCCGGCTCTATTCCCGGGGAAAGGTGGTGTAATGATGACTTCGATGATCCCCGGTCTGCACTTCGGCGCTCCCGGCTGGCTCTGGCTGCTGCCGGTGCTGCCGGTGGCGGTGTGGTATTGGAATCGCGGGAAGACGGTGCGTTTCCGCTTGCTGTCGATGGGCTGTCTGACCCTGTTGCTGCTGGCGGCTTCCAAGCCGGAACTTCTTTATGAGGCGACCGTCCGGAAGCAGCTGCTGCTGTGGGAAAACACCGGCGCGGCGGAACCGGCTCCGGAGGAGTATGACCACCGCGAACTGCGCAGTTTTACGGGCAGTACGGCCGCGGCGCTGGCCGCCGCCGCGGCGGACATCCCCGACGGCGGCGGCTCGATCCTGCTGGTCGGCACGCTGCAGGAGACCGACCACGCGCTGGATGCGGTGCTGGAGACCCTGACCCGGCGACGGATCGCCGTCACCGCCCGTCCCCCCGCCACCGGGCCGGAAGCGGACCGCCGGGAGCTCCGGTTGCGGGAGCTGACGCTGCCGCCGGTGGCCGGAGTCGGCGCCACCGTTCCGGTGACGCTGGAACTCGATGCCGCAGCGGCCGGAACGGCGCACTTCGCGATTCAACTTTCCTCCGGCGAAACCGTTGCGGAACAGACTGCAACGTTCACCCCCGGCCCGTTCCGGGTCACGCTGGCGCTGCCGCTGACCCGCCCCGGCAGTTTTCACGGCCGGCTCGAAATCGACGGGATTTCCTCCGGAGAACTCGCCATGCAGGTTCGCGAAGCGTTCCGGGCCGTGCTGTTTTCGCGGGATCCGGAGCGGGAACTGCCGCAGTTCCAGGCCGTCTTCGGCGACGCCGTCCGGGTCGAAGCCTATCGGCCGGGACAGCGTCTTGACGAGGTGCCGCTATTGATCTTCGGCCCCGGGGTCGTCCCGGAGCTGTCGGAATCGATGCAGCGCGACATCATTCGGCTGGCGGGAACCGGGACCGGGCTGCTGGCGGTCGCCGGACGCGAAGCGGTGTTCACCGACGAGGTGGTGCTGCCGGAATTCGCGCAACTCTTTCCGGTGCGTTATCCGGAAACGCAGGAGAATCGGATTCCCACCGTGGCGCTGGCGGTGGTGATCGACACCTCCGGCTCCATGCGCGGACCCCGGCTCGATCTGGCCCGCGAAACCGCCCGGCTGGCGATTGCCGGGCTGCAGGAGCATGACCTGGCCGGAATCGTCGAATTTCACGGCACGCGGCGCTGGGCGGCTCCGCTGCAGAGTGCCGCCAATCAGTTTTCGCTGATGCGGGCGTTGAACCGCCTGAACGCCGGCGGCGGAACCGTGATCCTGCCGGCGGTGCACGAGGCGTACTATGCGCTGCGCAACACCGACGCCCGGCTGAAGCACCTGTTGATCATCACCGACGGCGGCGTGGAATACGGCGATTTTGAAACCATCATCCGGAAGCTGGCGCAGCACGACATCACGGTTTCAACCGTTCAGGTCGGTCCGGGCGAGAGCGATTTTCTCAGCCGTCTGGCGCTGTGGGGCGGCGGCCGGTTCTATCGGGCGTCGAGCCGGTTCGCGTTGCCGGAGCTCCAGTTCCGCGAACAGGAAAACCGGCCGCATCCCCCCATCCGGGAGGGGGAGCTGACCATTCTCCCCGCCCCCACACCGCTCACTTCCGAACTGCCGCCGGAGCTCCGGCTCGGCGGGCTGGTCCAGAGCGTGCCCATGGACGCCGCCGAAATTCTGCTGCGTGCCGGAGACCAGCCGCTGCTGGCCGTGCAGCAGAACGCCCCCGGCCGCAGCGCCGTCTGGAACTCCGAGTGGAACGGAAGCTGGAGTGCGGAGTTTCTTCGCGCCCCGGAGGCGGCACCGTTCCTCTGCGCGCTGGCCCGGTCGCTGCCGGACCCGTTGAAATTCTCGGGAATCACCGCGTGGAACCGCTCGACCCTCCGCGACCTCGACTTCGAGTTTGAAACCGCCGACTCGACGGCGGAGCTGAAACTTCAGCTCACGGAGCTCTCCTCCGGTCGGACCCGCCGCTGGCGCCTCGCGCCCTCGGCCGCAGGAACGTTCCGGCTCCGTTTGCCGGGGCTGCCCGAAGGCGTGTATCGGCTTCAGCCGGAGAACTTTCAGGATTCCTGGTATTTCGTCTCCCGCCGGGCCCCGGCCGGGGGGACGCCGGACCTGGAGCGGATCGATCGACTCAATCGCACGGCCCTTCCGGAATCCGCAGCGCCGGTCCCCGCCCGGTATCCGTTGAGTGCGGCAAGTGCCGCGTTGGCGGCCGTGCTCTTTCTGGCCGGGCTGGCCTGGCGGCGGCGCGGAGCCGTGGTCGGGCTGCTGTTGCTGGGGACGGTGTCGCTCCACGGCGCGACCTTTGCCGGACGGTTGCGGCAAGGTCTGGAGGAGGAGGAACAGCGGCGCTTCGACGCGGCCGCACGCTGCTATCGCCAATCCGCCCGGCTGGCGACGAGCGAAGCCGACCGGACCTTCGCCGAGATCCTCGCCCGGGAGACCGCCCGCCGGAGCGGAGCCCCCGTTTCCGACCCCGGACCGCTCGACTCCGAGACTCCGGCGGCGGCCGCTGACCCGGCCACGGCCATCCGGCAGGCGCTGCGGTCGGGAGACCGCTCCCGGGCGCTGGCGCTGTATGCGCGGGAGATCGCCGCCGGTTCCACACCGGAAGCGCTGGCGCGGCTCTCCGACACCGCCGCCGGTCAGGGCCTGTTCGGCCCGGCGGAAGACGCGCTGCGCAAGGCGCTGGCGCAGCCGACCGCCACACCGGATTGGACGCTCCATTTCCAGCTGGCCGCGCTCTATCGCCGGATGGGGCAACCGCAGAAGGCGGTTGCGGAGCTGCAACACGCCATCAAGCCGGGAACGGCACCGGCGGCGGTGCTGCAAACCGCGGGGGATCTTTGCGAACAAGCCGGAGCTCCGACGGCGGCACGGGACTTCTACCGCCACGCCGGAACCGAAGACGCCCTGCTCCGGCTGGCCCGGTTGGAACAGCTTCACGGATCGTTTGCGGACGCCGTCGCCTGCTGGCGGCAAATCGCCGCGGAAAGCGGTTCGGAACTCCGCGCCCGGCAGGCGATCGAACAACTCGTCGAACTCTATCGGCGGCAAAACCGGCTGCCGGAGCTGCTCACCGGGCAGGCGCCGGAGTTGCCGGAGTCGCGCCGCCGCGAGCTCCGGCTCCGGGCGCTGGTGGCGACCGGAGACCGGGCGGCACTCTACGCCTTTCTGGATCGGCACGGCACCCCGGACGAAGCGCTGCACTATCGTCTGATCGTCCGGGATTACGCCGGGGCCGCAACGCTGCTGCAGGAGCGTTTGAACCACACCGGCTCAGCGGCCACGCAAGCGCGCGCCGCCCTGCTCCGGCAGCTGGCGCTGGTCGCAGTGGAGCTTAAAGATTCCGAACTGGCGACGACCGCGCTCGAGCAGCTGCTCAAACTCGCCCCGGCAGACGCCTCTTTGTGGGAATTTTCCGGAGCGGTCCGGCTGCTCTCCGGAGATCCGGCCGGAGCCGCCGTCGCCTACGACCGGGCGCTGAAGCTGGCGCCGGAAAAATCCGAGCTGCTTTTGCTCTGGGGCAAAGCCCGTGGTCAGGCGGGGGAGTCGGCCGCAGTGCTGGCGTTCTTCACCGCAGCCTATCCGCGGGAGACGAATCCGGAGCGCTTCGGCATCCTCATCGACGGTCTGCTGAACTTCAACGCCCCGCGTCAGACTTTGCAGGAGGCGTTGCAGGAAGTTCTCCGGCGGCTCCACCGGGAGCCGGAGACCTTGTTCTACTACCAGCTGGCCGAAGATCTGGCCGGGGAGCTCGGCGACCACCGGCAGCTGACCCGGCTGGCCCGGCTGCAGATGATCGTGGCGCCGGAACGCCGCACGCTGCTGACCCAGAACTGTTTCCTCGACGCCCTTCAAGCCGGGGAGCGGGACGAGGCTCTGTTCTACGGCCGTCTGCTGCTGGCCTATGACGAGATCTACCCCCCGGAACTCACCCGGGCGCTCGGCGAGCTGCTGGTCGAAAACCGCCTCTATCAGGATGCCGAACGCTGCCTGCGGAACGCGGATCGGACGCTGGAAACCGATGCGAATCTCACCGCGCTGGCCGCCATCCACGCCGACGCCGGGAATTTCTTCGAAGCGGAACGGCTGTACCGGGAACTCCTGGCCCTCGCCCCGAACCGGATCGAGCTGTTGGAATCCTACGCCCGGATGCTGGAGTTTCAGGGGCGCATCGCCGAAGCGGCGGAGCACAACTTTCAGGCGCTCCGGCTTCGCGCCCGGGCCTCGGGCAGCGCCGCGGTCCGGGACCGGGCGCTGCCGTTGCAGATCCGCACGCTGGTCAATCAGGCGCTCTATCAGGCGGAAGTTTTCCGGACCCGGATCGATGCGGAACTTCAGGACACCGCCACCGAAGCCGGTCGCCGACTCTGGCGTCAGGTCCGAAGTCGACTGGATGAGCTGACCGTTCTGCCGGACGAGGAGCCGTTGCGGAGCGCCCCGGCGGCGACGGCTGCGCCGCCGCACACCCCGTCCCGGCCGGACGCCCGCCACACGCTGAACCGACTCCGGACCGCCCGTCCGGAGCAGGAGCCGGAGCTTCTGCGCACGGCCTTTGCCGGGCGTTCCGGCAAATCCCGGGAATTTTTCTGGCGGCAACTGGTTGCGGCCTTCGATTTTGAACCGTCGGCGACGACGACGGAATTTCTGCTCCGGGAAATGACCGGCTTCACCTTCGAGGTCCCGCTCTCGCTGAACTGGTCGCTGCCCTTTGCCGGAACCTTGAAAAGCGCCTACGCGGAAGCGGCGCTGGCCCGGCAGCCGGAGGCGCTCGCCACCCGGGAGCTCGCCGCCCGGATGCGACACCTCGCCGGTGACGGCGACGGGGCGCGGGCGTTGGCTGAAATCTGCTACGATCAGCTCGAAGCCTCCACCGAACCGTTGACCATCACCGAGCTCCGACGGCTGCTGAGTTTGAATCAAGTCTACGCCGACGCGCCCGGCGAACCGCGCGGCCGCGGGCGCGCGGCGCTGCACGAACAGCTCGCCCGGCAGGATGAGAAACGCGAACTGCTCGGCGACACGCCGTTCCGCCAGCTGCTGGGGGGCATTCTCCGGTACGGCGACGGCCGTTATGACGAAGCGCAGGAGTTCTTCGCCCGCGCCTGGGACGCCGACCGCGACGCCTTCGCCGTGCTCTGGCTGCTCAATCAGACGCTCGCGGAAAGCGGCGCCTGGGAGTCGTGGCTGGAGTTGCTGCTCGAACGCGTTCCGAACGATCAGACCGCGCGCACGCTCTATACCATGGCGGTGCTCCCCCGGCTGCGCCACGCCGGTCGGGAACGGGAGGCGCGGAAGCTTCTGCCGCTGCTCAATCCCGCGCTTCAGCGGCGCGAACGGCTGCTGCTCGCCCGGTACGGCGGCGATCCCGAAGCGCTGAAGGCGGCCTTGCTGGAGTTTCTCCACGCCGGAGGCGGCTATCGCGTCCTGGATCCTGCCCCGTCGGTCGGCGGCATTCTGGAGCAGCAGAGCGATTTCCGGAGTCGCGCCGTCGCGCTCTTTGCCGGGATCGTCGCCGCGGTCCCGTCGGTCCGGCCGTTTCTGGACTACCGGTTGCAGGGGCTGCTGCCGTACGAGGCGGGTTTTGCGGAGCTCCGGCAGGCGCTGCGGAACCTGCCGGAACCCTCGTCCGCGACCGGGAACGATCACCGGAACGACCTCTGGCCCGCTCCGCCCCGGACCCCGGCGCAGCTGCTCCAAGAGGCCGCCGACCCTGACCGGGAGCTCTCCGCCGCGGAGCGGGCCGCTCTGCGCAACTTCGCCCGACACGACAACGTTGAGCCGGAAGTCCTGACCGCGCTGCTCGCCGCACTGCCCGAAACCGACCGGCTCGCCGTCGGCCCCGAGGCGGTAAAACGGCTGCTGCGGCAAGCGCTCCCCCCCTCGCCGGAGGAGCTGGAATTGCTGTTTCAGCTCTTCCCGCCGGAACTGCGCCGGGACTTCTGCGCGGCGATCGCTCCGTACGATCAGGGGCGTGACGCCGGTGAACTCCGGCGGCTGCGGATCCTCCACCGTTACGCCCCCGAACGCGTTGCCGCGCGGCTGCGGGAAACCGACTATCCGCCGGAAAGCATGCTGTCCCTGCTCGCCGCGCCGACTCGCGAACGTTGCCGGAACTACCTGCTGCTTTCGGGCGCAACGCCTCCGGACTGGCGGCAGCTGCGGCAGCTGATGAGCGGCGACGAAGCGCTGACGGAACTTACCGACGCCTTCTGCGCCGCACTGGCGGAGCTCGCCGCCCGGGGTTCGCTCTCCTGGTCGCAGCAGGTTCGCCATTACGCCCTGCTGGCCGTCTACGATGCGCCGTCGCGCCGTCCGCTGCGGCTGCGCGCCGCCCGGCAGGCGCATTGCCGGACCGGCGAAGCCTCGTTGTGGCTGCTCGACGCGCTGCTGGCCCAGCACCGGCAGGAGGAGGCAGCGCAGCTGACCGCTACGCTCCGGCGCGAGGGAAAGCTGCCCCCGGCCCGGCGGCAACCGGTCGAGCCGGAGGGACAACCCGACCTTGCCGGGGGCTCGTCCGCCCCCGCACTTGAAAAACAACCGCCATCGACACCATTCAACCAGAATTGAAAGGAGACTCCAAATGAATCGACTGACCACTGCCGTACCGGCCCTGCTCGGAGCCGGGACCATGTTCCTCTGTGCCGTAACCATGGCCGAATCCACACCGGCGCCGGAAGCGGCGGCCAACGCGCTATCCGAACTCCGGACCAAGCTCGAATCCAGGATCGCCGCCGAGCCGGAGAACACCGAACTCAAAAAGCAGCTGCTGCAGCTCAGCGCCATGCAGCGCCGGGAAACCATGTTCGCCCGGGAGCGAAATCCGGAACTGGCGGCCCGGCTCGGCGCCGAGCTCCGGCGCTACTACTACCGGCAGCGGCTGTTCGCCGCCGCCGAGCCGGTCGATCGCCGGCTCCACGCCCTGAAGCCGGATCATCATCACACCTTCGCCCTGGGGGAAACTTTGCTGCAGCTCGGGAAAAATCAGGAGGCGGCGGAGCTGCTCAAGCGCTGCGACTGGAGCGACTCCGAGCGTTCCGGGAAACTGCTGACCGCGCTGGCAGCCGCCCGCGCCGGTGATCCGGACACCGCCCGCCGTCACCTCGCGGAGATTCCCGACGAGCGCTGTACGCCGCAGGAGCGTTTGCTGGCGGTCACCGCGGCGGCGCGACTCGGCGAAGTCGAACGTGCCGCAACGGGCGTCAAGACCATTCTGGAACAGGCTCCGGCCCGGGAGACCCGGGCTCTGCGCCGGTACTTCTCCGGGCCGGACTTTCAGCAAGTTCTCGCCACTCCGGCCTTCCGGAATGCGCTGAACACCGAATCCAAAGTCCAGACGGATGACTGCACCGGCTGTCCCAACCGGGGCACCTCGCGCTGCGACAACAGTGACGACTGCCGCTGAGGATCCCGGCCACCGCCCCCTTCCCCCGACCGCCGGTCGCGGGAGGGGGAACCGGGAGCGTCACTGGCCAAACTTGCAAACCATTAACCCGTGGGATATTTTTCAACCATGATGAAACTGTGCTTGCTTCTTCAACTGGCGCTGACTCTGCTGCCGGGAATCGCCGGGGCGACCGGAGAGCTCTGCGCCCCCTATCGGACGGGAGTCGGAGAACTCCTTCCCGGGGCGAGCGAACTGGTCGAAACCCGTCCGTTCGACTACGAAATACGGGATCGCGACGGCCGCGCGCTGGGGCGGCTGTTGCTGGAACCGTTCGGAGAGGAGGAGCGTGCCATGGGCTACGCCGGGACCATTCCGGTCGCGTTGTGTCTCGACGCCCGGGACCGGGCCGTCGGCGTGCTGCCCGGCCCCAATCAGGAGACGCCGCGCTATCTGAAGAAACTGGCGGAGAACCGTTTCTTCGAGCGCTGGAACGGCCTGACGCTGGAACAGATCGCCGGCCGGGAGGTTGACGCCGTGACCGGAGCCACCTTCAGCTCGGAGGCGATCCGCTACGGCGTCCGGAAACTGGCGGAGCGCCACCTTGCCGCAACGCCGCAGAGCCCCCCCGGGCCCATCGGCGAGTGGCTGTGGCCCGGAGTTCTCCTGCTGGGTGCCGCGGGGTATTTGCTCTACCGTTTCCGACGCGGCGCAAAGGGCCGGTGCTGCGGCTGCCACGGCGGCGGAAACTGAGCCCCCCGCGACTACTGCGAGTCGGGCAGCCCGTACCAGTCCGGATCGGTGGCGTAGCCCCAGCCCGCCCCCCAGGGCATGGCGATCGGCTGCATCGAGCCGACGTGCAGATCGGCGTACAGCAGATTCATCTTGCCGCCGTGACGCTCGGCGCCCACCCGGCAGAGCCACTGCCCCTCCTTCTTGATGAACTGATTCATCGCCCCGCCGAACAGCCGGTAGGTGGAGTGCGCGTCCATCGCCGCCAGCACCCGGCTCGGCTTCTTGAGTTTGGTCTGCTTGACCAGAGTGACTCCGTAGATGTTGTTGCTCCCGGCCGCCCCCCAGTTGCTGTAGACGTAGGAGTCCTCGTCCCGGAAGGCTTCGCCGTTGATCGCATACATCCGGTTGTTGTTGTCGGGGGAGCCGAAGGGACAGCGGAAGATCCAGTTGCGGGCCACCCCGTATTCGTAGGTGTTTTCCGGAAACCGCAAGTCGGTTTCGGTATACCCGGGGTAGGCGTAGACTCCGGTAATCGCCGTCCAGTCGGCAAAGCCCTTGCCCTGATCGCCGCGTTCCGCGACCTTCGGATTTTTCGCGTCGCCGATCGAGTGCTCTCCTCCCGCCGGCGGCAGGAAATCATGGTGATCACTCGTGTACAGCGTGAACGCGGTCCCGACCTGCTTGAAGTTGCTCACGCACTTGATGGCCGTGGCCTGCGTCCGCGCCTTGTTCAGCGCCGGCAGCAGCATCGAAGCCAGAATCGCGATGATCGCGATCACCACCAGGAGTTCAATCAGGGTGAACGCGTGACGGTACCCGTTCCGCTCTGCACTCATTTTTTCCTCCACTGATCCACGTTCAAAAGTATATTGTCGAAAGCGATCTCACCGGGATCACGGGCGTAGCCGCCGGGCAGCAGACCATCCAGCCGGAGCGTCCGGAACGCCCCCATCCGGGGATTGTTCCAAGGCAGCTCCAGCGGCGCGGCGTCGTTCAGCGAGACCGCCACGGTTTTGGCGTCGTTGTCGATGACGAAGCGGAACCGGACCGGGGTGCCGCCGGTGTAGCGCCCCAGTTGCCGGGTCCGGTTGACCGCGATCTCCCCGGCCTCGGTGAAGTTGAGATCACAGACCCCGTCCAGAGAAAATCCGCCCACCCGGGTCACCGCGTTTTTGGCCACCTCCAGCGTCAGCGTCAGTTTCCCGGCGGCGTCGGCCGCCGGATTCGGCAGCTCCAGAAAGAGCCGGGGGCCCCAGTTCGGCTGCGCCGTCTCGGTGAACACCAGCGTCAGCGCCCTGGAGGTAAATCCCAGCGGCGACTCCCGCACCACCGGATAACGGGTCGCGGTCACGAAATCGGCGTCGCGGACTTTCCGGACCGGAAAACTCCGATAGAAGTCGGCACGCCGGGCTTCCAGTTCGGTCTTGCCCAGCCGGGAGGGCGGCGCCCCCGCCGTCTCGGCCTCAAAATCGAGCTGCCAGGCCGTGAACGGCACCGGGGGCAGCTCCGCCCCGACCGCGGAGGCTGCGATCAGCCCCCCGACCCACCACCAGTGGAATCGCTTCATTTTTTCTCCTCCTCGGCTTGAAAGTGCAGCGCGCCCCAATTGCGGGAGATCAGCTCCGACTCCGTCGGGATGTCGTTGACCACCCGGGTGTCGCGATTGTAGCGGTAGATCCGGGCCACCCGGCGGCCGGTCTCGTCGCCGATCACCGCGCCGAAGTCGGAGGCGATCCGGCGGTTCGGCCAGATGAAGTTCTCGACCACCACCGGACGCAGCGGAACCGACGCTTCCACCACATAGCCACTCGGCGTATCGACGATCGCCACTTCGGCCTCCCGGATCTCACTGACCCGATCGAAGCGGACGCCGCGCGTCGGCGAATTGAACGTCACCGGCCGCTCGGCGCCCGGCACCCCGGATTCGTACAACACCGCCACCGGCCGCCCCTGATATTTGGCGAACACGATCCGGCGATCCCCCTCGCGCATCGCCGCGCCGGGCCGGGCCAGCGGATCGCTGTTGAACTGCAGGTCCACCGCGTCGCCGGAGAGGAAGAGCTGCTGCACATTCGTCCCCTGATTCCGGTAGGGACCATGCTTGTTCACTTCGTACGCCAGATAGAGCCGCCGGTCGTCGTAACGGGCCCGGAACCGGCCGTTGGGCGTCTGCTCCCCGCCGAAGGGAGTCGCAGGCTGCTCCTGCCACTCGTCGAGCTTGCCGTCCACCCGGGCCGTGCCCCGGACCACCGGGACCGGGGCGGCCGCCTGCTCTTCGCTCTTCGCCGCGGCCAGCAGCGCCGTGGCGCGCGCCGCCTGCTCGGGGCTGAGCGTGAACTCGCCGCTGAAGCGGCGGGCCTCCCGGAGTCCCTGAATCTCAAAGAGGTGGTGGGCGTTCTTCCCGTGCGCCAGAATGAGCCGTCCGTCGTCCAGCCGGGTCAGCGCCTGAATGGTCTCGCCGCGGTACAGATCGGGACCGGGCGCGCCGCCCTCGGCCGGATCGCGCAGCACCTTATCGACAAAGAGGCCGTCGGTGGTGACCAGCGGCAGCCGGCAGCCGTGCCACTGGGTGAAGGTAAACACCTCGCCGAGCTCACCGCCGGACTCGAAGGGGCCGAGAATCTTCTCCCCGGTGATCGCGCCGGGCGCCCGGTGATCCGGCAGCGTCGGCAGCTCCCAGTTGAGCTTGCCCTCGGGCGTGACGCTCCGCAGATGGGTATCGCCCTTGTACCAGGCGACCGCCCGCCACTCGCCGAACTGGTTGGTGAGGATGTTGCCCTCGCGATCCATCGCGTAACTGCCGAGCCGTCCGCTGTAACTCCCGAGCGGCCGGCAGTTGGAGAAGCGGTAACGGGGTGCGCCGTTCGGCAGCCACTCGGTCACCGGGAACAGGATGAACCGGTTCGGATTTTCGGAGTTCAGTACAAAGCTGAAGTCGTCCCGGGAGACGCCGGAGCTCCAGTACAGCCCGAGCAGACCGATTTCGGAATCGAACTTGCGCCACTCGAACTCCTCCGGCTGCAGTTTGCCGTCGCCGTTGAGATCGGTCCAGATGTAGTTGTACCCGCCTTTCCCGGCCATTTCCGGCGGCGGCAGGAACATCCGCCACTCCAGCTGTTCCTCCTTGCCGGCCAGCGCCATGGCGTTGTCGGAGCGGTTGAAGATCCCGCCGATGGCGGCGCGCGGGATAAATCGGAAGTCGGCGGTCAGCTCGCCGATCACCGAGGCCGACTTGCTGCCGGTCAGGAGGTAGGTCCGCCCCTCGCGCTGCAGCACCCGGAAGCAGGAACCAATCTCCTGCTCGGAATCGAACACCTCATGTCGCGAGGTCCGCCGGAACATGGTCGCCACCGGCTCATAACGCTTATGCTCATAGTCCAGCTTGAACACCGTGTTGTTGGCAAAAGCGATGGTGGGATCCGCCGGATCGAGGTAACCGCCGGTCACCCCACCGTAGGAGGAGCCGCCGATGAAGTGGCGCAAAAACCGGCCGGTCGCCGCCTCCCAGACGCTGACCCGCCGCGGCGACTCCTCGTTTTCGGTGACCCACAACCGGCCCCGGGTGTCGAGCGCCAGCTGCATCGGGAACAGCATGCCGTTGAAATCGAGCCGTCCGACCCAGCCGCGGCCGCCGGTCTTGCCGATCTGGTGCAGGAACTTCCCCGCGCGGTCGAAGACCCGGACGCACTGCCGCTCGCCCCACTCCCCGACGTAGATCCGGCCGTCGGGTCCCACCGCCAGCGCCGCCGGAGCGGTCAGCTCGGAGGCCGGAACCGCCGTGCGCAGCACCTTGCCGGTGGTCGGATCGAGCTGCACCACCGCGTCATCCACCAAGGCGAAGAGCTCACCGCCGGGGCTGAAGGTGAGCGCGCCCGGCCGGACCGCCGGCCAGGCGGCCAGCTCCTTCATGGTCTTGGCGTCGAAGACTTTGATCACCTTGTCCAGACGCAGCGAGACGTAGATCCGCCCGTCCCGGACCGCGATGCCGGCGCGGTTGGCGCCGACCGCGCGCTGACTGAAGTAGTAGAAGTCGCGATGCCAGGCACTGTCCGGAGTCAGTTGCTTTTGCTCGCGCAGATCGAAGAACCAGCGGACCGGCGCCTCGGCGCTGGAGAACTCCCGCAGCGTCCGGTAGGGCTGCTCCAGCGACCAGTCCACGCAGTTCCCGGTCCGGGCGTCGTGCACCGACAGCAGCGTCCCGAAATAGGCCAGCTCCTGCTCGCCCCGCTGCCGGGAACGCCCGGAGCGCAGAATGACATCGACCAGATAGTAGACCCGCCCGTCGGCCGCCGCCAGCTGCGTCGCCCCCGAACCGGCCGGGTGCGGCGACTGGAAGAAGCCCCACTGCCGCTGCCCCTCCAGATCCAGACCGATCAACCCGGAGCCGTCCTCCGCCGCCGACCAGCCCAGATAGACCCGGTCGCCGTCGATCGCCACGCCCTGCGGCGGACAGTGATCGCCGCCCCACTCGCCCTTGCCGTCGGGCGTCTGCCAGGGGGGATTACCCGGATTGTTGTAGGTCATCAGATAATTCAGCTTCAGCCCGTCGTGCCGGAGGCCCCGGAACCGGTAGGTCCCCGGCGGCACGGCCTCGCCGCGGTCATCGAGCCCATCCCAGCCGAGGACGTCGCCGCGACCGAGCCGCACGCCCTCGAGCAGCCGCCGGACCACCCGCCCGGAGGCATCTTCGATCACCACCGTGTACACGCCGGGTTCCACCGGTTGCGGCAGCGTCAGCACCGAGTGGTCCGGAACCGTCCGGGCCGTGATGATGAACGGCAGGCGGTTCCCCTCGTTGCCGCTGTAGAAGAGATCGAGCACCGCCCGGAACCGGTCGTTCTGCCGCAGGGCTTTGCCGTCGGGAGTGATCAGCGACCAGGGCAGAAAGAGCTCCTGCTCGTAGCCGCCGCCGGGCAGATTCCGGACCGCGGTCTTCGCCCCGGCGGCGATGGCGTCGGGCACGCTCCCCTCCTCAAACCGCACACCGTAGGTGATGGCCACCGCCGGGGTCTTCCCGGCGTCGAAATACCAGGCGTCGGTGTGGCTCACCCGGCCGCCGACCGCCAGCCGGAGCTGAACCGCGTCGCCGCCGTCGTAGCCGTTGCGGATCTTCGCCGGATCGTTGACGTTCAGATGACTCCCCCCGGTCAGGAACCGGAGTCCGACGTACAATCCTTCCGGCGCATAACTCCAGAAGACCCGGGTCTGATAACGGTGCGGGAACAGCGTCGGCTCGATTCCGAGCGTGGTCCCGGCCGCCTCGTTCCACTCCGCCGGATCGAGCCGCCCGTCCACGCTGATCCGCCCGGCCGGGACCGCGATCATGCCGGTGGTCCGGGTCTGCTCATTTCCGGCGTAGAACTCCGGCTCGTTGGCCGGAGCCGCGGCCCCGGCGCCCATGAGCACCACCTCCGCCCCGGTGTTGGGGTCGAAGCCCGGCGCCTTCCGGCCCTTGTCGTCAAGGCCGTCCATAAAGCCCCAGCAGAGTCCGCCGCCCCAGCGGTTGCCGCTGGTGGTGGTGGTGGTCTTTTCCCGGAACCAGCGGTCGTAACCGATCCGGCTGTCCAGCGTGGAATACAGCAGATCAACCCCCAGCCGGAACTCCGGATCGCGCGCCGGATCAATCCCCAACACCGACCACGGAATGGCCGCCTCCTGCGTGTAACTGACCGGATAATCTCCGGCAAAAGCCTGACGCACCTCCGGCAGTGTGCGCCCCTCAGCCGCCAGCGGCTGCTTCAGACTCCGGGCCGTCGGCCGCTTCGTCGCCGGATCCCGGAACAGCGCCAGAAAGGGATTTTCGCCCCGGCCGGTTGAAAGCACCAGCCCGTCGCCGATCGGCGGCGTAAAATCGAGCCGCGCCGTCCGCCGTTCGGGATCGGCCTGCCACCAGATTCCCAAATAGAGGTTCTCCGCGTCGTACTTCAGCGCCACCCGGGCCGAGTACGGCGCGTAGACGCTGCCGCCGTCTCCGGCGGTGGTGCTCTCCGCCAGAGTCAGGAGCCCGGCCTCATCCCGGTTCCACTCCTCCAGTTTGCCGTCGATGGTGATCCCCGCGCCCGCCGGTCGCACCGGCACCGGCGCCTCCACCACCCGATTCCGGCCGCCGCCGCCAAGCACCCCCAAGGCGATGACGCCCAGTAACACTCCCCCCAGCATCTTCCGGTTCATGAACCCTCCTGCGTTCTGTTCAAACCCGACTTCCTTCCCGCCAATGATAATTCACCTTATAAACTTCCGGAGTCTCCCCCCGGAAGTGGCGGAACAGCTGTTCCACCAACGCTTCGGCAACTTCCGCCGGATCGACTTCGATCCGGTCCGCCGCCACCGGGCAGAGCCGGTCCACGCCCCGGTTCCAGTGCAGAATCAAATGCAGCTGCTCCGGCACCCGGACCTGCTGATGCAACACCCCCATCAACACCCCGACACTCAACTTGTCGGGACAGACCAGAAGCCCCTCCGGCACCTCCGGACCGCTCCAGATCCGCTCGAACCAGTCGTAGGCGAAGCGGTCACAGGCGCGCGGATCGAGCAGCACATCCCGCTCGCGGAAGCCGCCCCACTCCGGGCGGAACTCAAATCCTTCGCTCCGGGAACGCTCGGTGAAGATGCGAAAAAAACAGTCTGTTCCGGCGTGGCGTTCGGCTGGCGTGTACGGCGGCCCCGGATAGGTGGAAATAAAACCGATCCGGCGCACCCCCCGGGCCCGGAAACTGGCGAAGGCCAGATCCAGCAGCTGCTCGGACGTAAAGTCCACCCGGTAACGATAAGCGCCCCCGCTCAGCACGGCGAACGGGGTCTGCAAAGTCAGCAGTTTCCGGTACTCCTTCGGCGACGGACCGCTGGCGATCAAGCCCTGGATCTCGCCCCGCTCCAGAAGTTCGCGCACCCCGGCGAACAGGTCTCTGGGATCCGGCGACAACAGCAGCCGGAACTCGAGCTGCCGCCGGTTCAGCGCCGCACGGATCGCCTCGGCCAGAATCCGGATGAAGTCCTCCTGATAGAACGCCTCTTCGGTGGTGCAGAACGCCACGGTGTTCAGTTCCCGCCGCCGCGCATTGACCACCGTCCCCTGCCGCGAACGCCGCGAAATCAGCCCCTCCGCCACCAGCAGCGACAGCGCCCGGTGCACGTTCCCGGTGGAAGTTCCGAACTCGCGGGCCACCACGTTAGAGGGCGGAATCACGCTGCCCGGGGGCAACTTCCCGCTCAGAATCGCCTCCCGGAAGTGCTCCGTAATCTGTCGCCGCAGACTCCAGTGTTCCCGATCCGTCACCCCCGACTCCTTCAATGTGAAAAATGTGAAAAATTGTCTCCGAGCTAATTATATCAAACTTCTGTTGGAATGTCAAGAGCGGAAGTGGATTTTTTCAGAATGAAGAGGTGGAATTCCCGCGGTCCGGCCACCGGAGCGCCGCGGCTCCGGGAACGGGAGGAAACCTTCCCGGAGCCGACGGCGGAATCGGCTCAAACCCTAACCCTGCCGACCCGTCCCCGCGACCTCCTGGCGGAACACACCATAACAATAGCGCGGAAGCATCAGAATTCAAGGGTAAGAATTAGATAAATCTAATTATTTTTGAATTTTTTTATTTCTCTCTCCTCCGGAGACTTGCCGGAACGTGCCGTCGGCGTTATCGTAATATAGGGACAAATCCGGGAGGAAGTTCCATGGAACATCAGGTGGCCGCTTTTTTTGAACATCTTGCGCAGCATCCGGAATTGAGTCGGGCCTGGCACGAGCTACTGGCCGAGCTTCACGCCGAGGGCGGGGAGTTGCTGTACCATCTGGAACGGATCCGGGCGTTTGCCGAAAACAGCGGCTTCTCGCTGGCGCTGCGGGAGCTGCGCACCTATCTGGCGGAAAACGCTCCGGCGCTGAGCGACTGGTTCGCCGAAGCGCCGGAACTGCTGTCCGGGGTCTGAACGCCCCCTCCCGCTCCGCCTCCCCCCCAAAAAAAGAAAGGCCGCTCCACCACCGGGGTGAAGCGGCCGGGAAGACCCTGCTTCTACTTCAAGACATCACTCATGCCCAAAAGGTTGTGCAGCCAAGGCGAGAGTTTGATCACCACCGGCGCGAAGACGATGCTGACCATGCTCATCAGTTTGATCAGAATATTCAGCGACGGGCCGGAGGTATCCTTGCAGGGGTCGCCGACCGTATCGCCGATCACCGCCGCGCCGTGCACCGGATTCTTATTGCCGTCGGCCAGCTTCTTGCCGCCGTAGGCACCCTTTTCGATGTACTTCTTGGCGTTGTCCCAGGCGCCGCCGGCGTTGTTCAGCATGGTCGCCAGCACAAACCCGGTGGCCAGCCCGCCGGCGAGCACACCCATCACCCCGGCGATGCCGAGGATGAGACCGGAGGCCACAGGCAGAATGATGGCGATGATCG
>CASFRF010000002.1 GCA_949297015.1 uncultured bacterium | reverse complement strand
GCTGTTGCTGGCCCGTTTTGAGCGAATTATTCAACGCATTGAGAGGTAGAGTATGACCAGAATCGACTTCGTCCCGACCCTGGCCCGTCCCTTTCCGGGGATGAGCCGGGCTCTCGCCCAGTCACCGTATTCCCATCGCAGTGCCCGGTTCCGGAAGCGGCATGATGAGGTGCTGACCCGGTTCGCACAGTTGCTGCCGGGTTTCGAGATCCGGTTGATCGCGGGCAGTGGGACGCTGGCCAATGAGTTCCTGATCTGGAATTTTGCGGTGCATGCCCGGTTGCCGCTGGTGTTGCTGAACGGCGAATTCGGGCGACGGTTGCTGAAGAGCTGCCGGGCCGCCCGGCAGGGGACTTTGTCGCTCGACTTCGGTTGGGGTAAGCCGTTCAACGAAAAAAGTCTGGAACTTTTTTTGAAGACCCATCCGCTGGTGGACTGCATCCTGGCTGTCGGCTGCGAGACCAGCACCGGCATGGAGAACGATCTGGCGTTGCTGAATCGGGTGGCCGGGCGGCATGGAACCATGCTGCTGCTCGACGGCGTGAGTCTGCTGGGATGTCATCGCCCGCTGGAGCAGTATCCGGCGATCACGGCGATTTCGGGGTCCAGCGGCAAGGCGCTGGCCGGCTTGCCGGGACTGGCTTTGATCTGCTACCGCCCCGGGGGCTTGATCACCGATCGGGTTACCGGGCGGCCCGGGATCCTTTCGCTGCCCGAGCTGGCGGCCGCCGACGGGGTGCGCAACTCCGTCAGTTCGGTGCTGCTGGAGGCCTTCGATTCCGGACTGGAGGGGATTCTGGAACTGGGGGTCGAAGCCTACCGGGAGCGGCTGCGCGATTTGAAGCGCCGACTGGTGCTGACGCTGCGGGATCACGGCTACCGCTGCTGTTCCAAGTCGAACAGTCCGTGGGTGACCGCTTTCGAGCGCCCCGAACCGGCGCGCTGGGCGCGGCTGCTGGCGGAGCTGGAGCGGTGCGGGGTGGGCGTCTACCACGAGGTCGAGTATCTGGAGAGCAGCAATCTGTTTGAAGTGGCCTTCGCCGGAGATTTCCGACCCGCCGATCTGGATCCGCTGCTGGAGGCGTTTGCAAAATCCTGAGAATCGGCTATGGTATGCGCGAAGACGGAGGCGTGCGGCAATGGGACTGATTCGGAAAATTTATCGGATCGATGCGACGTATCGGAATGTGCGGCGCTATCTGGAAATCATCGATAAATTGCTGGCCTTCGGGTTCGGCGATCTGGTGATCAGCCTGCGTCTGAGCCAGTTCCGCCGTTTCTGGGGAAAGTGCACCCGCAAGCCGGTGGATTGTCACACCCGCCCCCGGCCGGAACGGGTCCGGCTGTTGCTGGAGGCGCTGGGGCCGACCTTCGTCAAACTGGGGCAGGTGCTCTCCACCCGGCCGGACCTGATTCCCTACGAGTACATTCGCGAGTTTTCCCGGTTGCAGGATCAGGTTCCCGGCTTTCCCTACGAGGCGGTGGAGAAGATCATCAGGGCCGAGCTGGGCCACCCGGTGGAGGAACTGTTTCAAAGTTTTGAGCGGGAACCCTTCGCCGCGGCCTCCATCGGGCAGGTGCACCGGGCGGTGACCAGAGCGGGCGAGGAGGTGGTGGTCAAGGTGCAGCGGCCCGATACCCAGCGCCGGGTGGAGGTCGATCTGGAGATTCTCTACTATCTGGCCGGACGGGTTGAGCAGTTTGAACACGACCTGAAGGTGCTGCAGCCGGTGCGGATCGTCGAGGAGTTCTCCTATGTCCTGCGGCGGGAGATCGATTACCGGGTCGAGGCCGCCCACACCCGGGAATTTGCCGCCGATATGGCCGCGTATCCCGCGGTTCAGGTGCCCCGGATCTACGACGATCTGTCCAGCCGCCGGGTGCTGACCATGGAGCTGATCAAGGGCGATCTGGCCGGGAAACTCCTGAAAGATCCGGCGTTGCAGGCCAAATACGATCTGCCGCTGCTGGCCGAGGAGGGGGCGCGGGCGGTGTTCGCCCAGATTTTCGAATACGGGTTCTTCCATGCCGATCCGCACCCCGGAAACCTGTTCGCCCTGCCGGGGAACCGCATCGCGTTCATCGACTTCGGCATGATGGGACGGGTTTCTGAGCGCGAACGGCTGCTCTTCATCCGGGTGCTGAACTACATTCTCACCGGCAACATCGAGCGGGTCACCGCCACCGTGATGTTGCTGACCACCACCCCGGACCGGCGGCCGCCGGAACGGCTCGAGCGTGAACTCGGCGACCTGATTCAGGAGAACCTCCATCTGCCGATGAAGAAGCTGAGCCTGGCCACGATTCTGGAGAGCCTGATGCGGATCATGAGCAGCCATCAGATTTCCATGACCGCCAATTTGTATGTGATGTTCAAGGCGCTGGCCTCCATGGAGAGTCTGGCCAAACAGCTCTCGCCGGAACTCAAACTGCTGGATTTGCTCAAGCCGTTTTTGCGCGATTTGAAGCTGCGCTCCTTCCATCCGCGCAAGTATTTGTCGCGCCTCTACGACGCTTCGGGCGGCTGGTTTGAAACGCTGCTGGAGGCGCCGCCGGTGCTGAACAAGATCCTCTACAAGCTCGAACAGGGCAAACTGCGGATCGAATTCGAACACCGGGGCATCACCCCGGTGCTGGCCGAGCTGGAGTCGATCGCCTTCAAGATCGCAGGGTCGATCGTGATCGCCGCGTTGATCACCGGCTCGAGCCTGATTATTCTGGCCCGGGTGCCGCCGCTGTGGCATCAGGTCTCGCTGCTGGGGCTGATCGGCTTTTCCGTCTCCGGCGTGCTCGGGCTGATGCTGTTGCTTTCGATCTGGTACACCCAGGTGCGCAAGCGTCGGCAATAGCGCGGCGTCCGCCGGAGCGCTCCCGCGGGTCAGCCGCGGCGGGCGTCGTCGTAGGCGCGGATGGTGCTTTGCAGCTTCGCCACCGGAATTTCCCGCGTGTTCCCGCCCGCTACCGCCAGCGCGGCGGCGAACCCCGCCGCCTGACCGGTGGTGAAGCAGCCCGGGATCACCCGGACCGAGGACTGCGCCGCCCGGTCGGTGGAGATACAGCGCCCCGCCACCAGCAGATTGCGGACCCCGCGCGGACAGAGCGTCCGGTAGGGGATGCCGTAGCTTTCGCCGGGGCGATAGGTGGTGCGGCGCAGCTCCTCTTCGACCTTTTTCTGAGCTTCGGCGTCGGTGACCGAAGCGTGAATGTCGACCGGGTAGTTGTAGCGTCCGATCTCGTCGGGGAAGCTGGCCCGTTCGCAGTAGTCCTGATAGGTCAGCTGATAGTCGCCGGTGATTCTGCGGGTCTCGCGTACCCCCAGCAGTTCGGCGGTGTGGACCAGATCGGCGTGCTCGAAGCCCGGCACGTTCTGCCGGTAGAAGTCGAAGTAGAGCTTGGCGATTTTGCGCCCTTCGGTGAGTCCGAAGGTGAGACTCTCCTCATCCACGCCGTTGACGCCGTAGATGTGGCCGAGATTGCCGCCGCTGGTGCCGTGGCCATAAGTGCGGATTCCGACAAAGTGATACTCCAGCAGCGGCGCCTTGCCCTCCTCCTGCAGCCGCATCCAGATCTGCCGCGGGTTGTTTCCGGCCTTCAGCCAGGCCTCGTAACGCGCCAGATCCAGATTGGAGTACTGCGCGCAGAGCGTCGGGCTCATGGTGGCGCCGGAGGCGTCACCGAGTTCAAACGGGGCGCCGGCAAAGGCTGAGACGGCGCCGTCGCCGGTGGCGTCGATGTAGACTTTTCCCCGCACGGCCTTGAGTCCGCCGGCGGTGGCCACCAGCAGCTGGTCGATCCGGTCGCCCTCGCGGAGGACCGTCGCGATTTTGGCCTCATAACGCAGCGTCACGCCCGCCTCCAGCAGCTTGGCGTCGTAGATCCGCTTCAAAACTTCCGGATCGGTGGTCTGCCACCCCCAGGTGCGGGGCAGCCCCGCTTGCTCACAGGCCTCCTTCACGATCTCGCAGGTGGTACCGCAGGCGAAGGAGAGGTCCTCCTTGCCGCCGACGAAGAACATCGGAACCAGTCCCTGGGTCCCCAGTCCGCCGCAGCAGCCGCCCTTTTCCAGCAGCACCACCGAGCTCCCCGAACGGGCCGCCGCCAACGCCGCCGCCACCCCGGCCGGTCCGCCACCGGCCACCACCACGTCCGACTCCAGCCACAATGGAACTTCAAGATTCAGCATGTTTTCCTCCGGGATTGGATGATGAAAAACCATTCAGATATTTGACCACCCGGTCCACGCCGGGAAAGTCGCGAAAGCGGAACATCCGCGTGCGCAGCGCGGGAAATTCGCTCCCCAGCTGCTCGAAGGCCGCATCGTCGACCAGCGACCGGTCGAGGCCGAGGAGCAGCCGGGTCTCCGGGTGCTGCGTCAGCCACTCCAGCCGGGGCCGGAGCTGGGCCCCGTGCCAGCGGTGGAACAGCTCCAGATGAATCGCCGGACCGCCGGAAACCGGAACAAAGCTCAGGTCGGGAAAGGCCACTTTGCCGCCGGACAACTCCAGACAGGCGGTCTCGCCGGTGATCGCCCAGTCACTGACCCGCTCCTTGAACAGCCGGTGAAACAAAGCGATCTCTTCGGGCACGTAGCGGCTGAAATTCCGGTAATGGGAGTGCAGCGGAGCCTGCTGATCGAGTCGGAGTTCCAGCCGTTCCCGTCCGGGTTTGACCCAGGCCCGGAACTGCCAGCGCGGCAGCAACACCACCGCCGGAAAGAAGGCGGCCAGCTGCAGCGCGTATTTCCGGGTATTGGCGAAGAGCGCGAACGGGCCGCTGATGCGGAATTCAAAACCGCCCCCGGGGCGATGGCTGATTTCGGCCAGTAGCCGGAAGAATTTCAAATACCGGAACAGCCGTCGCAATTCCGCCGGTTCGGTGCGGGGCACGGTCAGAAGCAGCTCGTCCGCGAAGAACAGCAGCCCCTGAACCAGGGCCAGGTTGTAACGCCGGATCAAATCCGACGCGGTCCAGGGCGGAAATTCGCGGAGCCGTTCGTTTTCCGGAAGATCGCCGTAGAGGTCGAATCCCGGTTGCCCGACAATTCGGGCATACTCTTCGCGCTGCCCGCCACAGCGCGACAGCGCGGAACCGGCGCGCAGAAACAACTCCTTGCGGCGCTCCCGGTAATCGAGCTCCCCGACGGGTGAAAATTCCGCATGATCGTAGAGCAGTTTGGCCAAACCTGCCGCCGGCGAGGAGGGCGGTTCCGCCCGGATCAGGGGGGCGATCAGCTCCTCCAGTTCCCCGCGCCGGAGTCCCTCGGCCGCGGCGCCGGTAAAGATGCCGAGCAGCTGGCCGGCCAGCTCCAGTGTCCGGGGATCGTTTTCCGCCACAAAGCGGGGCTTGATCGTTCCGGCACGGCGGTTGTATTTCAGAAGTTCGCGCGTGAGCATGGTGAAATATACCACCGGTTTGCCAAAAGACAATCGACAATTCCCAAAATCGACAGCACCGGTCAGGGCCGGAATTCATCGACCGCCTGCTGGGCCATCCGGCGCAGGAACCGGGCGTCCTGATCGTCGATGAGATCGGGAACGAAGGTGATGTCCGAGGTCGGCCGCCGGTAAAAGAAGGCGAACCAGACACAGGCCTGCAAATACTGGCCGCGCAGATTCAGATGAATGGAGTCGCGATCGATTTTCAGCGAGCCGTGCTCATCCTTGCGCCAGAACAGTGTTCCGACCAGGGAACCGGCCTGGGCCGGGAGATCGGGCCAGCGCAGGGTGTGCAGCAGCTCCGGCGGATAATTGACAAACGAATAAGGCTGATGGGCGCGGGCCAGCTGCACGGCATAGCCGGTGGGGATGATCCGGAGTCCGCCCAGTTCGCGGGCCAGCCGCCGGTAGGCGGCGGTCAGCCGCTCGTACATGCCGTTCTGATCAAAGCCCCAGCCTCCGGGCTGGAGCCGGGGATCGTCCGCGCGGTAACTCCAGGTCTGCTGAATCACCAGCTCCGCCTGCGGGGCATGCTGCCGGACATAGGCGGCCAGGCGGGAGGCGAAGGGTTGATAGGTGGCTTCGTCCCAGCTCTCATGACTGGCCTGCTGGATGGTGACCGCGTCCCAGCGCCGCGAAGCGAGAATCTCCCGCAACTTGCGCGGCGGATCCTGGTAGCGGCGGCAGTCGGGATCGCGCTCCTCCTCCTCGACGTAGCTCCAGTGACGGCGCAACTCGCAGCCGCCGTGATTGGCGCGCTCAAAGTGCAGCCCGCACCCCGTCGAGGCGACCACCTGCGGCCAGCAGGCGGTCAAACTGTCGGTGAAGCTGTTGCCGATGGTCAACACCGAGAGGGAATCCGGCGTCGAATTGCTCATTTTCGCTCCTTCATCGTTTTGCATGTCGGTTTCCGGTATCATAATCCAGAAAATCGCTGTTGTCAAGTTGGCTGTTACTTAATCTTTGGCCCGGCGATACTCGATCTTACCGAGGAATTTAATCTGAAAATAGGTGAATCCGATCAACAGCGATCCCAGCACCCAGGCCATACTGGTGGCCATGCTGAAACGCAGATTGTTGTAGGCCTCGATCCA
>CASFRF010000001.1 GCA_949297015.1 uncultured bacterium | reverse complement strand
CTCGCCGGGGAAGGTCAGCGGGGCGGAATCACGCCGGACCGGAGCCGGTTCCGCAGCGCACCGGGGCGCCGGTGAGGCCCGGGGCGGCGGCGGCGTTCGCACTGCCGCCGTCGGCGGAGTCGGGGTCGCGACCGCCGCCGGAGACTTCGGAAAATCCTGATAGAGCTGCTTTAGAACCTCCGGGGAGACGCTCACCCGGCCGTGCTCCCCGGCGGCGCGCTGAAGCTCCTGCCGCAGCAGCTCGAAAAACGCCCCGGCCATCTCACTGCTCCAGCGTCACCGTGGCCGGTCCGGCCGCGCTGTCCAGTTCAAACCGGCTGCCGGAGGCGGTTTTGACCACCGGACGGAGCCGATCGCCCTGCCGCACTTCGGCGACCGGAGCGTCGACCCGGATGGTCAGCTCGCTGCGGAGTCCGCAGGCGCCGGGCCCGGGGAGGATCTCCAGCTGCCAGCGCCGGTCCCCCAGCGGTTGGACGCGGAGCTGCGAATGGTCGCGCAGCAGCTTGTAGGCGGCCACCTCCCGGAGCGGCGCGATCCAGATCTCCTGCTCCCGGGATTTGGCATAGGCCAGATGGTCCTCGAAGGTCTTCAAATCGTTGAACGGCTGATAGGCCTTGCCCTCGGGGGTGATGCCGTGGATCATGGCGATGGTGTGGCGGCCCTGCTGAATCGCCTGATCCAGATAACGGTTGGCGTCCGCGGTGGTGAACTTCGGGCCGCCGAAGCTGACCCGGCCCTCGGTGATCGCATAGTGATTTTCCAGAATCCAGGAGCGGACCTCGTCGTTGATGGCGTTGCCGGGGCAGCAGAAGGTTTCGACGGTCACCCCGAGATGCTTGCGGATGATCTCGATCGGCTCGTTGACTTCGGCCTTGCCGCGCTCGGCGGTGAGCTTGGTCAGCTGATGATGATTCAAGGAGTGGTTGCCCACCTCGTGGCCCGCGGCCGGGATTTGCTTCCACTCCTCCCAGTTCAGCCACTTGTCCTTGCGCTCGCGGTCGGCGGTGCCCCGGTCGGCGTTGAGCACCACCAGGTAGAACGACCCCTTGAAGCCGTAACGGTCGAGCAGCGGCACCCCCTGTTCCAGCTGATCGCGGCTGCCGTCGTCGAAGGTGTAGGTGAAGGCGGCCGGACGATCGTACTTGAATTTGGCAATGGCGAATTCCGGCTCCGCGGCCCCGAGCGACAAAGCCGCGCACAGGGCGAACGCGAGGGTGGCCCAGACACGCATCATATCAGAACTCCTTGCTGGTTTCCTCCGACCGAAATTTCCGCCGGAGGGGTTGCCGGAACCGGGTTCCGGTGTTATAGTATGTGGTAATATAGATGGTTTTTCGCGCTTGTAAAATCAAAACACGGGAGTTTTGAGATTTTGACGCAATTTCCAGGCTTTTCCATGATCTCGGAAGGACGGGAACTGCTCGCGCAGTTGCGCGCGTGGTGGGCCTCGGTTTATGCCTGGCTGGCGGCGCAGCAGGAGTCGCTCTACTGGTTTGCCGGAGGTCTGCTGCTGACCTTGCTGGCGGTGCTGGCCGTGCGGCTGGTGCTGAGTCGGCTGGTCCTGCCCCGGGTGCTGCGCCGCGGTTCCGCCGGACTGGACCAGAGTTTGCTGACCGGGTTGCAGCCGCCGGTGTCCGCACTGATTTTTCTGATCGGCCTGCGCCTGAGCCTGAGCATGCTGAAGTTGCCCGGAGGCGACTGGGGGCGGATCTTCAGCGCCCTGGTGGCGCTGAATCTGTTCTGGGCCGCGCTGCGGGTGGTCGGCGTTCTCGACGACTATTTCCGGAAATTGACCGAGGGCAGCTCCCGGCATCTGGACCGGCTGCTGGTCGATCTGCTCAGCCGGGTGACCCGGATTGCGGTCTGGTTGATCGGTCTGACCTTTGTTGCTCAGAATCTTTTTCAGCTGGATGTGGCGGCGCTGCTGGCCGGAGCGGGGGTGGCGGGGGTGGCGATCGCCTTCGCCGCGCAGAACACCATCGCCAATTTGTTCGGGACCATCACCATCGTCAGCGACCGGCCGTTCACGGTGGGGGACCGGGTGCGGTTCGGCGAGATCGACGGCGTGGTGGAGGCGGTGGGGTTGCGCAGCACCTCGATCCGCTCGCTGGACGGAACGCTCTGGTGCGTTCCCAATCGCCAGATCAGTGACAGCGCGGTGGAGAACATCTCCAGCCGCCCGGACCTGAAACATGTCTTCACGTTGAATCTGGTCTACACCACCACCCCGGAGCAGATGCGGCGCGCGGTGGCGATCCTGCATGAGTTGATCGATCACCATCCGGGGTGCGCTCCGGAGAAGCCGCCGCTGATTCACTTCACCACCTTTCAGTCCAGTTCGCTGGACATCAGCGTGGTGATGTGGTTTGCCGCCACCGATTTTCCGCAGATTCAGAACTGGAAGCAGGAGCTGAATCTGGCCATTCTGGAGCGTTTCAACGCCGAAGGTCTTGACTTCGCGTATCCAACCACGACCATCTACCTAAAAGAGGAGAAAGGAAACTCATGAAAGTCATCGTCGCCTATTCCGGAGGTTTGGACACCTCAGTCATCGTCAAGTGGGTTAAGGACACCTACCATGCCGAGGTGATCGGCTTCTGCGCCGACGTCGGCCAGGAGGAGGAGCTCAACGGCGTGGAGGCCAAGGCGATCCGCACCGGCGCCTCCAAGTGCTACGTCGAGGATCTGACCGAGGAGTTCGCCCGCGATTTCATCTTCCCGATGATGCAGGCCAATGCGATTTACGAGGGGAACTACCTGCTGGGCACCTCGATCGCCCGGCCGCTGATCGGCAAGCGGCTGATCGAAATCGCCCGGCAGGAGGGCGCCGACGCCATCTGTCACGGCGCCACCGGCAAGGGCAACGATCAGGTGCGCTTCGAGCTCACCGCCTACGCCATGGAGCCGAACATCAAGATCATCGCCCCCTGGCGCGAGTGGTCGTTCAAGGGCCGCATGGATCTGGTGGAGTACGCCCGGCAGAACGGCATTCCGGTGACCACCACCGCGGCCAAACCCTACAGCATGGACCGCAATCTGCTGCACATCAGCTTCGAGGGCGGCGTGCTCGAGGATCCGTGGAACGAGTTCCCGGAGGAGATCGCGGTGATGACCAAGCCGTTGTCGCAGGCCGCGGCCGAGCCCGAGGATGTGATCATCAGCTTTGAGAAGGGCGTTCCGACCAAGGTCAACGGCGAGGCGCTGTCGCCGGCGCAGCTGATGCGCAAACTCAACGCGCTGGGCAAGGAGCACGCGGTGGGCCGGGTCGATATTGTGGAGAACCGCTTCGTCGGCATGAAGTCGCGCGGCGTGTATGAGACCCCGGGCGGAACCATCCTGAATCTGGCGCATCGCGGTCTGGAGGAGATCACCATGGACCGCGAGGTCATGCATCTGCGCGACAGCCTGATTCCGCGTTATGCCGACATGGTCTACAACGGCTTCTGGTACGCGCCGGAGCGGGAGATGCTGCAGGCCGCGATCACCGAGAGCCAGAAGTTCGTCACCGGTGACGTCCGGGTCAAGCTGTTCAAGGGCGCCTGCCATGTGACCGGCCGTCGCTCCGAGTACAGCCTCTACGACGACGCGGTGGCCAGCTTTGAGGGCAACGAGGCCTACAATCACAAGGATGCCGAAGGCTTCATCCGGCTCAATGCCCTGCGGCTGCGGGTGCTGGCCCGGAGCAAGCAGCGTCGCTACTGAGTGAGCTGAATCCCGGCGTTCAGCCCGGGAAGCGCCGGTTCCGGCAGCGGAACCGGCGTTGTTTTTTTTACGGCGGGCGGCTGCGGCTCAGTCGCGGAAGGCGGTTCCCCAGCAGTCGGGCAGCGGGGTTTTGAGTTGGAGGACCCAGCCGCCGCCGAGCAGGATCTCGAGCTCACGGTTCGCGACGTCGAGCTCCATCAGAAACTCCCGGCAGGCGCCGCAGGTCAGCATCCGGGCGGTGGCACTGCGCTCCGCGCACATGCCCGGCGAGCAGGCGGAGTCGATGCAAATCCCGACATGGAGATTGCCGGCCGCGGTCAGCAGCGCGTTCCAGACCGGATCTTCGTTTACGGGAGTGGACACATGGCATACGCTCCGCAATCACCGTCAGTGTCCGACCCCGGAGAAGCTCAGCGGCAATTTGCGGCAATACAGATGCAGCACATCCTTGCCGGCCTCCAGCCAGCGCTGTTCAAAGTCGCTGGGCACCGCCGGGAGCTCATCGGGCGGACAACTGATCTCCTCGAACAGCCCGGAGGCGGCCAGAATCCGTTTGACCGCTTCGCGGTAATTCACGTCGTCGCTCGAAAAGTGGAAGATCCCGTCCTCCTTGAGCACCCGGTGCAGCTGGGCGGTGAAGTCGCTGGTCAGCAGCCGGTGCCGCTGATGGCGCTCCTTCGGCCAAGGATCGGGGCAGAGCAGGTGGATCCGATCCAGCGAGCGGTCCGGCAGCATGATGGTCAGCAGCTGGCGGGCCTCCACCCGGAGCACCCGGCAGTTGGTAAGCCCCAGCCGATCGTTCCGGCGGACCAGTTTCCGCAGACGGCCGAGCATCACGTCCGCACCCAGAATCAGGCGCTCCGGGAAGCGGCGGGCCAGGGCGCTGGTAAAACTGCCGACGCCGCAGCCGAGATCCAGTTCGACGCAGGGGGCGTCGAGCTCCAAGCGGCAGTAGCGATCGGTATAAATTTCAATTTTCGCGTCTTCGGGATGTTTTTCTGAAATCATGGTTTTAAAATGTGGTTTGACGTGTTATATTATGTAATATAGATTTGGAAACCGCATTACGCAAGGGGAAACCGGAACCGTCATCTATGAAAATCCTGTTTGTCTGCACCGGAAACACCTGCCGCAGCCCGATGGCGGAGGTCTGCTTTGCCGAACTCTGCCGACGGTACGGCGTGGCGGCGGAGGTCTCCTCGGCCGGAATCTGCGCCGGAACCGGCGCCGGGGCCTCGGCCGAGGCGCAGACGGTGATGCGCGGGGAGGGGCTCGACCTTTCCGGCTTCCGCAGCCGTCCGTTCACGGCGGAGCTGGCCGCGGAACAGGACTGGATCATCGGGCTCACCGGCGGGCACCTCCGGGCGATGCGCCGGATCGCGCCCGCCGCGGCCGACCGGATGTATACGCTCCACGAGCTGGCCACCGGCATCCCCGGTGACGTGGCCGATCCCTTCGGGGGAGGCGTGGAAATCTACCGGCGGACCTTGGAAGAGATGCGACCGCTGTTGCAACAACTACTCAACCGTTTAGTAATAGAAAGAGGTGGAATCATGATTCAGGACTTTTACGGCACCCCCGGCTTCAAGCTGGCGCTCGGCGCCGATCACGGCGGCTTTGAGCTGAAACAGGCGCTGCTCGCAGAGTTGGAAAAGCAGGGCGTCAACGTGCTCGATTTCGGTCCTGCGGCGTTCGATCCGGCCGACGACTATCCGATTTACGGCGCCCGGGTGGCCCGGGCCGTGTCGCGCGGGGAGGTCGATTGCGGCATTCTGATCTGCCGTTCCGGCATCGGCATGCAGATGGTGGCCAATCGCTTCCACGGCGTCCGGGCGGCGGCGGCGGACACCGTGGAAGCGGCCCGGCGCTCGCGCGAGCACAACGCCAGCAACGTACTGGTGCTCTCCGGCGATGGACAGAACGCCGGGCAGCTGCTGGAGCTGGTGCGCGCCTGGCTGGCGACCCCGTTCAGCGCCGAGGAACGCCACACCCGGCGGCTGCTCGCGCTGGAGAAGGAGAGCTATGACGACATCGCCGCCCTGCGGCACGCCGACCCCGAAATCGCCGCCATCATCGACCGCGAAGCGGTCCGCCAGCGCGACGGCATCGAACTGATCGCCAGCGAGAACTTCACCAGCTGCGCGGTGCGCGCCGCTCAGGGGTCGGTGCTGACCAACAAGTACGCCGAAGGCTATCCCGGCAAACGTTACTACAACGGCTGCGAGGAGATCGACCGGATCGAGAGTCTGGCCATTGAACGTGCCTGCAAGCTGTTCGGTGCCGAGGCGGCGAACGTGCAGAGCCACGCCGGAAGCCCGGCCAACCAAGCGATCTATCTGGCGCTGATCCAGCCCGGCGACACCGTGCTGGCGATGAGTCTCGACCACGGCGGGCACCTGACGCACGGCCACCCGCTGAACTTCTCGGGCATGCTCTACAACATCGTGCCCTACGGCGTCAACCGCGAAACCGAAATGATCGACTACGACGAGGTCGAGCGTCTGGCCGTGACGCATAAGCCGAAGCTGATTCTCGCCGGCGCCAGCGCCTATGCCCGGATCATCGACTTCCCGCGGTTGCGGGCGATCGCCGATCTGGTCGGCGCCAAACTGTGGGTGGATATGGCCCATATCGCCGGACTGGTGGCGGCGGGCGAGCATCCGAGCCCGGTTCCGTACTGTGACGTGGTGACCTCCACCACCCACAAGACGCTGCGCGGACCCCGGGGCGGCCTGATCCTCTGCCGCGAAGAGTATCTCAAGGCGATCAACTCCCGGGTCTTCCCGGGGCTGCAGGGTGGTCCGCTGGAGCACGTGATCGCCGCCAAGGCGGTCTGCTTCGCCGAGGCGATGACGCCGGAGTTCAAGGCCTATCAGCATCAGGTCAAGCTGAATGCGGCGAAGCTCGCTTCCGAACTCGCGGCCCGCGGCTTCCGGATCGTCTCCGGTGGCACCGACAACCATCTGATGCTGATCGACCTGCGGCCCAAACAGGCGACCGGCAAGGCGGTGGCCAATGCGCTGGATCTGGCCCGGATCACGGTCAACAAGAACATGATCCCGTTTGATCCGGAAAAGCCGTTCGTCACCAGCGGCATCCGGATCGGGACCCCGGCGGTCACCACCCGCGGCATGAAGGAGGCGGAAATGGTGCAGATCGCCGACTTCATCGAGCGCGGCGTGGCGCTGCGCGAGGACGAAACGGCGCTGCGTCGTCTGGGCGAGGAGGTCAAGGCCTTCACCGCCGCCTTCCCGCTGCCGCAGTTCGTCGGCTGAGGTTTTGCTGTAAGGAACTGGAAAAATGATCGATCTTAAAATTCTGCGTGACCATTTCGATTTGTTGAAGGAGAACTGCCGTCGGCGGAACTGCCCGGTCAATCTCGATGCGCTCAAGGCGGTCGACAACGACTGCCGCACGCTCCAGCGCGAGGTGGAGACCCTGCGGGCCGAACGCAACCGGCTGAGCAAGGAGTGTCGGGATAATCCCGCCGCCCGGGATCAGGTCAAACAGTTGAAGACGGATCTCGCCGCCAAGGAGGAGAAACTCTCGCAGCTCCAGAACAAGCTGTTTCAGATGGCCAGTTTCATCCCCAACATTCTGGCTCCGGACGTGCCCGACGGGCTCGACGACAGCGGCAACGTGGAGTTGCGCAAGGTGGGAACGGTGCCCACCTTCGACTTCAAGATCCGCGACCATCAGGAGCTCGGCGAGCTGCTGGACATCATCGACACCCAGCGCGGCGCCAAGGTGGCCCAGGCCGGATTCTATTATTGGAAAGGGAAGGGGGCGGAACTGGCGCAGGCGCTGTTCTTCTGGGCCCAGCGCGAACTGGTCAAGCGCGGCTTCACGCTGTTCATGACCCCCTGCGCGGCCAAGGAGCGGACGCTGTTCGGAACCGGTTACCTGCCGTTCTTCGCCGATCAGACCTACCAGCTCAAAAACGAGGATCTGGCGCTGATCGGGACCTCGGAGCAGACGCTGGTGGGCTATCACGCCGACGACCTGCTGGACGCCGAGTCGCTGCCGCTGAAGTACACCGCGTTCACCCCCTGCTTCCGGACCGAGGCGGGGAGCTACGGGCGGGCCGCCAAGGGCATTTTCCGGGTGCATCAGTTCCACAAGGTCGAGCAGATCATCTTCTGCCGGCCCGAGGATTCGGTGAAGTACCACGAGGAGTGTCTGGCCAACGAGGAATATCTGCTCCAGCAGCTCGGGCTGCCCTACCGGGTGGTCAACGTCTGCGTCGGAGATCTGGGGGCGCCGGGCTACAAGAAGTACGACATCGAAGCCTGGTTCGCCGGCTTCGGCGGTTACCGCGAGGTGACCAGCAACACCAATCTGACCGGCTTCCAGAGCCGTCGGCTGAACATCCGCTACCGGCTGCCGGAGGGAACCGGATTCGTCCACACCATCAGCGCCACCGCGGTGACCGACCGGGTGCTGGTGGCGATTCTGGAGAACAACCAGAACGCCGACGGGTCGGTGAAGGTGCCGGCCGTGCTGCAGCCGCTGGTCGGTTTCGATCGGATTGAGCCGCGCACCCGGTAAATCGGGGGCGGACCGGGCAGGGCGCAGGGGGGGAGCCCGGATCCGGCGGGATTCTAAAATTCCGGTTTTTTGAGGATGCTACGTTGAAAAACCCGGAAAGCCGTTTATATTACGGTCTGTGTGTCCGGGAATACGCCGCGCCGTAAGCGTTTGCGCGGTTGAATCAGGAAGCGAATTCGCGAAAGAGAAGAAGAGACAGGAAAGGTTCGGTGTAGGAATGGCTAAAGATCTGGCTGACTCCATCGGGATGGAAGTGCGGTCCGCGGGGCCCTGCCTTAAAGAGTACGATTTCACCATTTCGCAGCAGGCGATGGAGCGCGAGACGCAGAACGCAGTCCGGGAGTTTTCCCAGCTGGTGAACCTCCCGGGATTCCGTCCCGGGAAGGCTCCGGTCGGAATGGTCAAGTCCCGTTTCGCCAAGGAGATCGAGGAAGAGTTGACCCGCCGGGTGTTCCGGACGGCGTATCAGAAGATCATGACGGACAAGGAGCTCGACGTGGTCGGCTGCAGTCCGGAGGGCGAGCCGGCGGTCAAGCCGGATACGGAGTGCAAGTTCACCTTGAAGGTCGAGCTGGCGCCCGAGTTCGAGCTCGGGGACTACAAAAGTCTGAAGGTTGAAGTGCCGAAGACGGAGATCACCGACGAGCAGTTGAACGAGCGGGTCGGCTTCTACCGCAAGATGTACGGCGATTTCGCCGACGTCAATGAACCGGCTCAGGCTGAGGATATGCTCAAGGTGAGCTACAGCTCCGATTTTGAGCTGCCCGAGGGCGCCTCCGCCACCCTGACCCGTCAGGTCCGGAGCGAGGACAACTTCCTCTGGCTCAGTCAGCCCGAGATGATCCCCGGCTCGATCGCCGCGTTGACCGGCGCCGAGGTCGGCAAGGAGTATTCGTTCGCCGCCGCCTATCCGGAGGATTACCGCGAGAGCGCGCTGGCCGGCAAGACGGTGAACTATCAGGTCAAGGTGCTGGCGGTCCGCCGCCGGGGCGAACTCAACGATGAGCAGCTCTGCGCCAAGACCCAGAGCAAGGATCTGGAGTCGTTCAAGGCCACGCTGCGCCAGTCGCTGGAGCAGGAGGCCGAGGCCCGGCGCAACGAGGAGCTGACCCGGCTGGTCTACGAGAAGCTGTCGGCGTCGATTCCGGAATTTGAACTGCCCCCGGGCATTCTGGAGGCCGAAGTGAGCAAGGAGCTGCGCAAATTGGCCAACGAGACCGTCAAGAGCGCTGAGGACGCCAAGAAGTTTGAGGCGGAACTCGAGACCCGCAAGGCCGAGGCGACCACCCGGGCCCGGGAGAATCTGCGCAAGACCTTTATTCTGCGGAAAATCGCCAAGGCGGAAAACATCACCGTCACGCCCGAGGAGTTCGACGCTCAGCTCAAGGGCATGAGCTACTACTACGGCTACAAGGAGAAAGAGCTGCGCTCGATGCTGGAAAAGACCGGCGGTATGGATGAGTTGCAGCTGGATATGCTCAACCACAAGGTTCTGGCCTTTCTGGTCAAGCAGTCGGCCTGATGCCGGTGGGCGCGGAAGATAAGGAGGCACGAGCATGAACGCACTGATGGTGCCGATGGTGGTGGAGCAGACCGGCAGCGGCGAGCGCGGATACGACATCTATTCGCGACTGCTCAAGGACCGGATCATCCTGCTGGGGACGCCGATCGACGACGATGTGGCGAACCTGATCGTCGCGCAGCTGCTGTTTCTGCAGGCGGAGGATCCGAAAAAGGACATCGATCTGTACATCAACTCCCCCGGCGGTTCGGTGACCGCGGGGCTGGCGATCTACGACACCATGCAGATCCTCTCCTGTCAGGTCAAGACCTATTGTGTCGGGCAGTGCGCGAGCATGGGCGCGGTGCTGCTGACCGCCGGTGCGCCGGGCAAGCGTTTTGCCCTGCCCAATTCCCGGATCATGATCCATCAGCCGTGGGGCGGAGCTCAGGGCACCGCCGCCGACATCAACATTCAGGCGCAGGAGATCCTGCGGCTGCGGACCATGCTCAACCGGATTCTGGTGCATCACACCGGTCAGACCATGAAAAAGATCGAGCGCGACACCGAACGCGATTTCTTTATGTCCGCCGAGGAGGCGGTGGCCTACGGTCTGGTGGATCAGGTGGTGAAAAAGCCGGGCGACCCGGCGTAATTTCCGGAAACGAAGATGGCGGGACGTAAACAAAAAGAGATTATCTGCGCCTTTTGCGGCCGCACCGGCCGGGACGAACCGGAGCTGGTGTTCGCGCCCAGCGGCTATGAGGGTGTCGGCATTTGCAGCGATTGCCTGAAAGCCGGCTATGAGAACCTGATCAAGCCGCGGGAGGCCCGCCGCAAACAGGAGTGGCTGCCGGCGGATTTCCAGCTGCCGACTCCGGCGGAGATCACGGCGGAGCTGGATAAGTATGTGATCGGTCAGACCCGGGCCAAAAAGGTGCTCTCGGTCGCCGTCTACAATCATTACAAACGGCTGCAGACTCAGCGCACCGCGGAGGTCGCGCCGGACGCGCCGCAGGACCGCTTTGCCGACGTCGAGCTGGCCAAAAGCAATGTGTTGTTGCTGGGACCGACCGGCAGCGGCAAAACCCTGCTGGCGCAGACGCTGGCCCGGATGCTCAAGGTGCCGTTCTGCATCTGCGACGCCACCACGCTGACCGAGGCCGGGTACGTCGGCGAGGATGTGGAGAACATCCTGCTGCGCTTGGTGCAGGCGGCGGACAACAACATCGAACGGGCCCAGATCGGGATCATCTATGTCGACGAGATCGATAAAATTGCCCGCAAGACCGAAAACGTCTCGATCACCCGCGACGTCTCCGGCGAAGGGGTGCAGCAGGCGCTGCTGAAGATTCTCGAGGGAACCGTGGCCAATGTTCCCCCGCAGGGCGGACGCAAGCACCCGCAGCAGGAGTTTCTGCATGTGGACACCTCCAACATTCTGTTCATCTGCGGCGGAGCCTTCGTCGGACTGGACAAGATCATCCAGCGGCGCTGCGGCAAACAGGTGCTGGGGTTCAAGCGGCTGGTCGACGAGGAGACGGCCGATCAGGAGCGTCACGCCCGGGAGCTGGAGGAGAATCCGCTGGCGGCCTGTGAGCCGGAGGATCTGATCCGGTTCGGTCTGATTCCGGAATTTGTCGGGCGGCTGCCGGTGATCACCCACTTGGAACCGTTGACCCGCGAAGATTTCATCCGGATTCTGCAGGAGCCGCGCAATGCGCTGATCCGGCAATACCAGCGGCTGCTGGCCATGGATCGGATCGACCTCGAGTTCACACCGGAGGCGCTGGCGGCACTGGCCGACAAGGCGGTGCAGCGCGGAACCGGCGCCCGGGGGCTCCGCGCGCTGCTGGAGGAGCTGATGCTCGAAATCATGTATCAGGCTCCTTCGGTTCCCTCGGCCCGACGCTGCGTCATCACCGCCGAAGTCGTCCGGGGAGAGGCGGAAGCCGCATTGCGGGACAGTTGATCGCGGTCCCGGTAGGAGTTTCAGCACATGGCCGAAGAATCCGCAAGCGAGAATCGAACCCGGGTGCTGTCCGAACCGGAGTCGCTGGACGAACAGCTGACCGCGGAGGCCCTGCTGCGGCGGATTCCGGTCAAGCCGCAGGAGCGTTACCACTTCATTCGGAGCATCGGATTCGGCGGCATGAAGGCGGTGTTGCTGGTGCACGATGCCGACACCGGGCGGGATGTCGCCATGGCGATCATGCCCGACTTCCGCGAGCGTCCGCTGCGCGACCGGGTGCAGTTTATCCGGGAGGCGCTGCGGACTGCCCGGCTGGAACACCCGAACATCGTGCCGGTGCACGATATCGGGCTGGATCAGAACGGGTCGCCCTATTTCACCATGAAGTTCCTGCGCGGCCAGTCACTGGCGGCGGTGTTCCAGAAACTGCGCCGTCGCGATCCGGCCACAATGGCGCAGCATTCGCCGAAAAGTCTGCTGCAAATTTACATCCGGATCTGCAACGCCATCGCTTTCGCGCACTCTCAGGGGGTGCTGCATCTGGACTTGAAGCCGGGCAACGTGCACGTCGGCCAGCACGGCGAAGTCTCGGTGATCGACTGGGGGCTGGCACGCGAACAGGGGGAGAGCTCTACGCTCTCCGGCGAATGCGGGCCGAAATCCGGAACCGCCCGGGGGACGCCCGGTTATATGGCTCCGGAGCAGGCGGCGGGACTGGATGAGCTGCAGAGCGAGCGGACCGACATCTATGCGCTGGGCGCCATTCTGTACGCCTTTCTGACCTATCAGGATCCGTTGCAGGGCCTGCCGGTAGACGAACGGATGCGCCGGACGCTCTCCGGAGACATTCCCGCCCCGTCGGAGGTGGCCGAAAACAATGTCCCGGCCGCGCTGGAGGCGATCTGTCGCCAGGCGATGGCCCTGAATCCCGCCGACCGTTACGGCAGCGTGGTGGAGTTGCGCGCCGACATTTTCGCCTTTCTGACCGGCTACGCGCCGAAGGCGGAAAAGGCGCCGTTCTGGAAGCAGTTCCTGCTGTTCTGCTTCCGAAATTTTTCGCTGCTGTTGCTGCTCGCGCTGCTACTGCTGATCGCGATCGGCGTGCTGCTCTATCTCGATGAAAAACTGCTGTTCTCTTTTCAGCAGTAATCGGACTCCCGCGACCTTCCTTTTTCCGGTTCTCCGGTATTGCTTTATGGCCGGAGAATGCTATATTACTATGTACTATGGGGAGGGGAGGTAAGGAGAATAAGAGAATGGCTCATGAAGACAAATTCCCGTTCGGCAATCTCACGCCACGGGTGCGTCAGGTACTGTCTCTGGCGCGGCACGAGGCGGAACGGTTCAATCACGATCATATCGGCTCCGAACATCTGCTGCTGGGGCTGCTGGCATTGAACGACGGCGTGGCGCTGAATGTGCTCAAGGCACTCGGCGTCAATCTGGAACAGTTGCGCTACGAGGTCGAAAAGGTCTGCGGCAGCGGCGGCGCCACCCAGTGCGAAGGGGTGTTGCCGATCACGCCGGCGTTCAAACAGGTGCTGCTGCGGGCGGCGCAGGAGGCGCAGGCGATGAACTACAACTTCATCGGTACCGAACATCTGCTGCTGGCGCTGCTGCAGGAGACCGACGGCGAATGCGCCCGGGTCATCGCCAATTTGAAAATCGATCAGGAGGCGGTCCGACGGGAGATTCTCAAGGCGCTCGACGCCGACTACCTGCCCGAAGGTGACGAGGCATCCGCGGAGGGTACGCCGGGGGGCACGCCGGAGGGGGTTCCCAACAGCGGCGACGGGCTTTCGGCCCTGAACGCCTTCGGCCGGAATCTGACCGAGCTGGCGGCCCGGGGGGAGCTCGACCCGGTGATCGGTCGCCACGACGAGATCGAACGGGTGATTCAGGTGCTCTGCCGCCGGACCAAGAACAACCCGGTGCTGATCGGCGAGGCGGGCGTGGGCAAGACCGCGATTCTGGAGGGGCTGGCCCAGGCCATCGTCGCCAAAAAGGTGCCGGAGCTGCTGCTGGACAAGAAGATCTACGCGCTGGACCTGCCGCTGATGGTGGCCGGGACCAAGTATCGCGGCCAGTTCGAGGAGCGGATCAAGGCGGTGATCGACGAGGTGCGCAACTCGGGGAAGGTGATTTTGTTCATCGACGAGCTGCATACGCTGGTCGGGGCCGGGGGCGCCGAAGGGGCGATGGACGCGGCCAACATCATCAAACCGGCGTTGTCGCGCGGGGAGCTGCAGTGCGTGGGCGCAACCACGCTGGACGAATACCGCAAGGGCATTGAAAAGGATGCGGCGCTGGAGCGGCGGTTTCAGTCGATCATCGTCAATCCGCCCACGGTGGAGGATTCGATTCTGATTCTGAAGGGGCTGGCGCCCGCCTACGAGAAGCACCACCATGTGCACTACACCGAAGAGGCGCTGACCGCGGCGGTGCGCCTGGCCGACCGTTACATCTCCGGCCGGTTCCTGCCGGACAAAGCGATCGACGTGATGGATGAGGCCGGAGCCCGGGCCCGGATCGCCAACGTCAGCACGCCGCCGGACACCTCCGGGCTGGAGGCGGAGATCGCCGAGGCCACCGCCGCCAAGGAGAAGGCGGTGGAGGATCAGGATTACGAACAGGCCGCCCATTTCCGGGACCGGGAACGCGCACTCGGCGAGGAGCGCGTACGGGTGCTGGCCGACTGGCGGGAGCAGTGCCGGGAGAACATTCCG